>DASYIU010000069.1:0-12923 GCA_035997285.1 Methyloceanibacter sp.
CACATGGCCCGAGCACCCGACTTACGCCGCGACGGCGGCAGCCAAGGGTAAAGCGAAACGCCGCGGCGGCGGGGACGCGGGGGCCAAGCCCAAGCTCGGAAAGCTGCCGGAATGGAACCTCGCCGACCTTTATCAAGGGCCGGACTCGCCTGAGCTCAAGGCCGACCTTGCGACCTCCGAGCGCGCCGCCGACGCCATGCAGGAGCGCTATGCCGGCAAGCTCGCCGCGCTAGCCGATGGCGGCAAGGGGGGTGCGGGGCTTGCCCAAGCCGTGCGCGAGTTCGAGGCGCTCAACGATCTGATGGGCCGCATCGTCTCCTATGCCAGCCTGCTTTACGCCGCCGACACCGCGGACCCCAAGCGGCAGAAATTCTTCGGCGACATCCAGGAGAAGATCACCGCCATCTCTTCGAAGCTCCTGTTCTTCCCGCTCGAGCTCAACCGGCTCGACGACGAGATGCTCGAGAGGGCGATGGCCAAGTCCGAGCTCCGCCATTACCGCCCGTGGCTCGAAGACCTGCGCAAGGAGAAGCCTTATCAGCTCGAAGACAAGCTCGAGCAGCTGTTCCACGAGAAGGCAGTCACGGCGCGGGGCGCCTGGGATCGGCTCTTCAGTGAGACCATGACGTCGCTCCGCTTCGATGTCGACGGCGAGAAGCTCAGCTTGGAGCCAACCCTCAATCGCCTGCTCGATCATGACGGGGAGAAGCGCCGGCGCGCCGCCGAGGCCTTGGCGAAAGTCTTCAAGGAGAACGTGCGGCTCTTCACGTTGATCACCAACACGCTCGCCAAGGACAAGGAAATCTCCGACCGCTGGCGCGGCTTCGCGGATGTCGTCGACTCCCGCAACCTCGCCAACCGGGTCGAGAATGAGGTCGTCGATGCGCTCGTCGCCGCCGTGCGCGAGGCCTATCCGCGCATCTCCCACCGCTACTACGCGATGAAGGCCAAGTGGCTCGGCAAGAAGAAGTTGGCCCATTGGGATCGCAACGCGCCCTTGCCGGAGGAGCCGACGCAAGTGATCGGCTGGGGCAATGCGCGCGAGACGGTGCTCACGGCTTACGGGGATTTCTCCGCGCGCATGGCCGATATCGCCGGGCAGTTCTTCGTGAAGGGCTGGATCGATGCGCCGGTCAGGGAAGGGAAGTCGCCGGGCGCCTTCTCCCATCCCACGGTGCCGAGCGCGCACCCCTATATCCTGCTCAACTATCAGGGCAAGCCGCGCGATGTGATGACGCTGGCGCATGAGCTCGGCCACGGCGTGCACCAGGTGCTCGCCAACGTGCAAGGGCCGCTGATGGCGCCGACGCCATTGACGCTCGCCGAGACGGCCAGCGTGTTCGGGGAGATGCTCACCTTCCGCGCACTGCTGGAGCAGGCGCCGACCAAACACGAGCGCCGCGCGCTGCTCGCCTCCAAGGTCGAGGACATGATCAACACGGTGGTCAGGCAAATCGCCTTCTACAGCTTCGAGCGCAAGGTGCATACCGAACGGCGCGAAGGCGAGCTGACCAGCGAGCGGCTAGGCCAGATCTGGCTCGAGGTGCAGCGCGAGAGCCTAGGGCCGGCCATCGATCTCAAGCCCGGCTACGAGACCTTCTGGTGCTACATCCCCCACTTCATCCATGCGCCGTTCTACGTCTATGCCTATGCCTTCGGCGATTGTCTGGTGAACTCGCTCTATGCCGTCTACGAGAAGGCCGACAAAGGCTTCGCCGAGCGCTATCTCGACATGCTGGCGGCTGGCGGCACCAAGCACCACAAAGATCTGCTGAAGCCGTTCGGTCTCGATGCCTCGGAGCCGCATTTCTGGTCGATGGGGCTCAAGGTCATCGAGGGCCTGATCGACGAGCTTGAGGCTATGGACGAGAAGGGGGCTGCCAAGCGGTAGTTGGAAGCTGTTGTACATTTCGTATAACTATGTTATACAGGCTGTACAACGGAGATCGGCCATGAAAATCGAAATCAAACGAATTGGCAATTCCGAGGGTTTCATCCTGCCCCGCGAGCTGATGCAGCGGCTCGGTCTGAAGCGTGGGCAAGAGCTGCACATTACGGAATTGGCTGGCGGCGGCTTCCAGGCGCTCCCTTATGATCCCGATTTCCAGAAGACGATGGAGATCGTCGATGAGATCATCGACGAGTATCGCGACACGCTGGCAGCCCTTGCGAAGTGAGCGAGCCTACGTGGTTCACTTACGGGCAGGCTGTCGCCGCGCACAGCCTTCAGCTTCGCCGTTACGCCGGCGCTCCCGGTTTGCGGGATGAGGGCGCTTTACGTTCAGCGTTGGAGCGGCCGGTCAACAAGTGGCACTATGAGAGCGCAGATCTGCCGGAGCTAGCGGCGGCCTACGCGTTCGGGCTGGCTAAGAACCACGGCTTCGTCGACGGTAACAAGCGCATCGCATTCATCGCCATGGTGGCCTTTCTGCGCAAGAACGGCATCGCGTTTCGCCCCGATCAGGCGCAGTCCACTGCGATCATTATCGCTGTTGCGGCAGGAGAGGTGAGTGAGGAAAGTCTCGCCCGCTGGATTCGCAATAACCGGCCAGATGCGGCAGGAGCTTCGTCGCGATGATGCAGGTCTCGTTTGTTCCCATCGTTCTTTGGGTCGCCGCGCTCGCGTGTGCAGGCGTAGCGATATGGCGGGGGCCGCGCCCGATCGCGCGCGGCTTCATTATCGACCGACTGCTTCGCTATCTGTTCGTGTTCCCGCTCGGGCTACAGGGGCAATGGGCTTTTGTCGGCCATGTGTTCTTCGCCGAGGCCGCGGCCGAGTCGATCGGCTGGGCGACAAGCCCGTTCCAATATGAGGTGGGCGTCGCCAATCTCGGGCTCGGGCTTGCTTCGCTCTATGCGGCGTTCAGAGGCTTCGAGGCGCGGCTCGCCGTGGCCATCGCCGCCGCCTGTTTCCTGATCGGCGCCGGTATCGGCCATATCAGGGACATCGTCGAAGCCGGCAATTTTGCTCCGGGCAATGCCGGACCGATCATGGTCACCGACTTTCTCACGCCCATCGTCGTTCTCGTGCTCCTCTTCTTCGCGAGTGGAAGGTGGCGGCCGAAATCGCTGGCAACGCTTGCGCTAGAGGCTGAGCTGGAGGTTGCCCGAGAGGCGCTGCGATCCTATCGCGATGCCTTGAGCGATCTTGGCAAAGAATGACGGCGCGCGCGCGGGCTTTTCCCCGAAACTCAAGGCTGGGCAGGCTTGGCAAGCGCGATGTCGGCGATGATCGGCCGGTGGTCCGATCCGAGCCGCGGTCCACCTTGCGTCGCGATCTTGGCGAACTGCGGCGTTGCGAACACATTGTCGATCGCGACTAGCGGCTGGAGCGGGACCTTACCCCACCGCATCGGCCAAGTGAGATAGAGCATGTTATAGCGCTTGAGCCCCGTCGCTGCCGTGAAGCGCTCAAGCTTCTCCGTCCACGGGCTCATGTTGAAATCCCCGGCAACGATGACAGGCAGGGTTTGGGTCTGAACGAATTGCGTCACCGCCCCGATGTCCTCGCCCTGCAGTTCGGGATAGAAGGGCCGCGCGAGATGGACGCCGACAAGCTCGAAAGTGGTGCCGTTCACCTCGATCCGCGCCCAGCGCAGCATCAGCGACATCCAGGGCGGGTAGCCCGGGCGGTCGATCCGGCCGTCGGCCAGGATTGGGTGCTTGGAGAGAATGACTAGCCCCGCTTCGCCGAGGCTATAGGGATAACGGGGAGCCAAGCGCCTGGTGCAGCGTGCTCCAATGAGCTGCCGTCACCTCCTGCAGCACGACGGCGTCGACGTCGGTGTCGGCGAGGAACTTTGCCACGTCGTCCATCCGCTCGTTGCCCCGCCATAGATTGAAGGTGGCAATCCGCAGGAAGCGCTCGCTTCCAGGGGCGGCGTCAGCAGCGGCGCCGTGCAGCGCCGAAACAACGAGCGCGACGTTAATTGCCGCGAGGAGGGCCGAGGCCACGATGAGCCGCCAATCTCGCGTGATCGCGGCAAGGCAGAAAAGCAGCACCGTGCCCGCCGCTGTCGCCGGGAGCCCGCTATTGACGAGGTCGAGGGGCGGCCACCAATGAGCGAGCCATCCGAGCCCGGTCAGGATGGCGCCGGCACAGACGCAAGCGGCAATCAGCCCTTTCAAGACAGAAGTCATGGATGGTTTAGCGCCTCGTGGCCCATGCGTTCCATGCGCGATGCCGAAATCTCTACACCGGCGAGCGCATTTTGGTGCGGGCTCCTATATGAGGGGAGACCCTTACCCCAGAGTGAAGTTGTCACAGCGTCCATGAACGACCGACCATCCGACAAGGAGAAGAACAGGTTCACTGCGCGCGCCATGCGCTATGCCTCGGTCGGCGCCAATGTCGGCGGGGTCGCGGCGCGCATCGCCGGCAGACGCCTGTTCGGGCTCGACCCCGAGCGCGACAAGGATGCCGCCTCGCTCGCCGCCGCTCTTGGCGGGCTGAAGGGCCCGATCATGAAGGTGGCGCAACTGCTTGCCACCATCCCCGAGGCGCTGCCGGCCGAATACGCCTCAGAGCTCGGCCAGTTGCAAAGCCAGGCGCCGCCCATGGGCTGGCCGTTCGTGCGGCGGCGCATGGCGGCTGAGCTTGGGCCAGAGTGGGAATCCAAATTCGCAAGCTTCGCCCATGAAGCCGCGGCCTCTGCCTCGCTCGGCCAAGTGCATCGGGCCACGGGACATGACGGGCGGTCGCTTGCCGCCAAGCTGCAATATCCCGACATGCAGTCTGCCGTGGAGGCCGATCTCGTCCAGCTTGGCGTGCTGTTCTCCATCCACGCCCGCATGCAGCCCGCCATCGAGACCTCTGAGATGCTGAAAGAGATCGCGGCGCGTCTGCGCGAGGAGCTCGACTACGATCTCGAGGCCCGCCACATGCGGCTCTATCGGCTGATCTTCGCGGGAGATGCGCTCATCAGCGTGCCGGAGGTGGCCCCCGCGCTCTCCACCAAGCGGCTGCTCACCATGACCTGGCTCGACGGCAAGCGGCTGCTGGACTATCGCGACCGGCAGCTGGAAGAGCGCAACCAAATCGCCCGCGCCATGTTCCGTGCCTGGTGGTACCCGTTCAGCCATTACGGCGTGATCCACGGCGACCCGCATCTCGGCAATTACACCGTGTTCGAGGATGGTGAGGGCAAGGCATCGGGCATCAACCTCTTGGACTATGGCTGCATGCGCACCTTCGCGCCGAAATTCATCCAAGGGGTGATCGACCTCTATCACGGGCTGCTCAGAGGCGATCGCGCGCTCGTCGTGCACGCTTACGAGACCTGGGGCTTCGGCGGGCTCTCCAACGAGCTGATCGACATCCTCAATATCTGGGCGAAGTTCATCTACGGCCCGATGCTCGACGACAGGATGCGCACCATCGCCGAGCAGGTGAGCCCTGCGATGTATGGGCGGCGCGAGGCCTTCAAGGTGCATCAGGGCCTGCGCGACAAGGGGCCGGTCAGGGTGCCGCGCGAGTTCGTATTCATGGACCGCGCCGCCATCGGGCTCGGCGGGGTGTTCCTGCATCTCAACGCCGAACTCAACTATCACCGCCTGTTCGAGGACACCATCGCCGGCTCGGATCTGGCGGAGGTGGCAGGACGCCAGCGCGTGGCCTTCACCGAAGCGGGCGTGCCATTGCCTGAGGGTTCGTAGGTCAAGCAAAACTTGCTCCAACTTCCCCCCTCCCCTTGTGGGAGAGGGCTTCCCGCCGCGATCTTGCGCGCGGTAGCTGCGCAAGTCGCATGGCGGAAAGGGTGAGGGGTGAGTCATTTTCGACGCGGCTTAACCGCTTAACCCTCACCGCGCCGCAAGCGGCGCGTGCTCTCCCACACAGCGGACGAGGTGGTGGCATGATAATGGAGGTTTGGCGTGCGGGGATAAGGTGCGCAGCGACTTTGAAGGGTTTTTTCCTCTCCTCTTGTGGATGAGGGCTTCCCGCCCGACTTGCTAATCAAGTCGCATGGCCTGCCGCCGAAGCGGAGCTTCGGCTCCGCGCAGGCAGGCGGGAAGGTATGGCGTAGTCTCCCTTCTGTGCTGTGGCAGAGGGGGCCACCCGAAGATCAGGATCATTCACATGATGTTATGTTGCGCCGATCGCGGATGCTGCTGGCCGTCGTTCTCATTGCCGCCGGTGCGACGTCGCTTCCCGCCAAGGATGCGAGCGAGGCGAGTCTACTGGACTTCGTGATTGGGGATTATGCAGTCATCGGTCGTGAGCCCGACGGGGGTGCGACCTATGCGGGCTCGGCGCGCATTGAGCCGGCCGAAGGCGGCGTCACCCTCAAGGAGCGCCGCGGCGGCCACGAGGTCACCGCTTCGGGCAAGCTCGAAGTACCCTCGCCGCCTGGGGAGGGGCGAGTGCTGCGGTTTCGCTGGCAAGACGGCGACCCCATGGTCATGACCTGCCTCATCGCCGGCGACCTCGACAATTACGCGCGGCTCACCTGCTATTGGCTGCGCGAAGGCTCGGTGGCCCAAGGAGCCGGGTCTCGAGGCGATGTTTTCCACCGCCGCCTGGCCCAAACCTTAAGGTGCGGGACTGGACGCCCGGACTTGAAGAGCGGGAGGGCCGATTCTTGCCCCTTCGCCGCCCTTTGTGGTAATTGGCCGGGCAGAGCAACAACCCAATCGTTGAAGGGGAGCGGCATGCGCATCGATCCGTCAGAAGGCCATCCGGCAATGGATTACGCCGAGCATCAAAATACCTACAAGCTATTCACCAAGCTGACGCTCTACACCATCGTGGGTGTGGTCGGGCTGATGGCGCTTCTCTACATTTTTGTGGTTTGACCCCGCGTCATTCTTTCCGCCTCAGCTTCCCTTTGATTTCGACTCGAGTCCGCTGGCGCGCTAGCTTGCGCTTGGCGTATCCGCGAAGCTACGGAGCCACGATGATTGCGATTGGCGTGCCAGCTGAAGCAGAGGACGAGCCTCGCATCGGGCTGACGCCCGAGACGGTCAAGAAGCTCGTGAAGCTCGGGGCCAACGTCACGCTGCGCTCGGGCGCGGGCCTCCGATCCCACTTCTCCGATTCTGACTATGGGGCCGCCGGCGCCAAGATCGCCAAGACCGACGCCGAGGCGGTTGCCGACGCCGACCTCGTGCTCACCGTCAGGCGCCCCGCGCCGGCTCTCGCCAAGGCGATGAAGAAGGGCGCGGCCCTGATCGGCATGCTCGATCCTTTCTCCGACGCCGACGGCCTCGATGCGCTGGCCAAGACCGGCATTGCGCTGTTCACCATGGAGCTGATGCCGCGCATTTCGCGCGCGCAAGTCATGGACGTGCTGTCGTCGCAATCGAACCTTGCCGGCTACAAGGCGGTGGTCGATGCGGCGGCTGCCTTCGAGCGCGCTCTGCCGATGATGATGACGGCGGCGGGCACGGTTCCCGCCGCGCGGGTGTTCGTCATGGGCGTGGGCGTTGCCGGGTTGCAGGCCATTGCCACGGCGCGGCGGCTCGGCGCCATCGTCACCGCGACCGACGTTCGCCCGGCCGTCAAGGAGCAGGTGGCCTCGCTCGGCGCCAAATTCATCGCCGTGGAGGACGAGGAATTCAAGCAAGCCGAAACCATGGCGGGCTACGCCAAGGAGATGTCCGACGCCTACAAGAAGAAGCAGGCGGCGCTGATCGCCGAGCACGTCAAGAACCAGGACATCGTCATCACCACGGCGCTGATCCCGGGCCGGCCGGCGCCGAAGCTCATCTCCAAGGAGATGATCGAGAGCATGCGGCCCGGCTCCATCATCGTCGATCTGGCGGCCGAGAGGGGCGGCAATGCCGAGCTTGCCCGGCCAGGGGAGATCGTCGCGCATAACGGCGTGCGCATCTTCGGCAAGCTCAATCTGCCGGGCTCGGTGCCGGTGAACGCCTCGAGCCTTTACGCGCGCAACCTGCAAGCCTTCGTGGAGCCGATGATCGACAAGGCGAACGAGACGCTCGCCATCAATTGGGATGACGAGCTCGTCAAAGGCACGCTAATTGCCCGGGACGGCGCAATCGTGAACCCGATGATCGCCGAAAAACTTGGCAAGGCGGCGAGCCCCGGCGACGCGAAAAAGAACGGCCCCAAGCGCCAACCAAAGGGAGGCAAGGCATGAGGGCACGAATGGCATGGCTCGCACTCGCCGTCGTCGCGTCCGCCATTCTCGTGGAAAGCGCATTGACCGGCACGGTGCACGCGCAAGAGGCCGCCCAGCAAGGGGGCGGGCATGACTTCGTCTACCGCTTCTCGATCTTCGTGATCGCGATCTTCGTCGGCTATTACGTGGTGTGGAGCGTTACGCCCGCCCTGCACACGCCGCTGATGTCGGTGACCAACGCCATCTCCTCGGTGATCGTGGTCGGGGCGCTGCTTGCCGTCTCTGTTGAGGCTGCCGACGCGGCGGCGTCAGGCGGCGGTCATGTTCTGGCCAAGCTGCTTGGCCTTGCCGCCCTCGTCATGGCCAGCGTCAACATTTTCGGCGGCTTTCTCGTCACCCAGCGCATGCTCGCCATGTATCAGAAGAAAAAGAAATGAAGCCGGCGATGCGAACGAGGAGATGGAACAAGGCGGTCATTCACTCCCCCATCCCCCCTTGTGGGGGAGGGATGGGGAGGGGGGTCGGAATCGCGACTCCATTTGTTGACGCGGTGCTCACTCCCCTCCGCTCGCGCAAGGCGCGAGCGTGCTCCCCCACAAGGGGGGAGCGGAAAGCGCAGAAATGAGCGGGGATCTAGGCGCGCTGCTCTATCTCGCCTCGGGAGTCCTCTTCATCCTGGCGCTGCGCGGCCTGTCGTCGCCCGAGACCTCGCGGCGGGGCAACTATCTCGGCATGGCCGGCATGGCGATTGCCGTCGTTACCACGCTCGCCGTGGCGCGGCCGCAAGAACCGCTCACCTGGGCGATGATTGCGGGCGGCATCGCCGTAGGCGGCAGCATCGGCGCGGTGATCGCCCGCCGCATTCCGATGACGGCGATGCCGGAGTTGGTCGCGGCCTTCCATTCGCTGGTCGGCATGGCCGCCGTGCTGGTTGCGGCGGCCGCGTTCTACGCGCCTGAGGCCTTCGGTATCGGTTCGCCGGGAGCCATCCACACGCAGAGCCTTATCGAGATGTCGCTTGGCACGGCTATCGGCGCCATCACCTTCACCGGCTCAATCATCGCCTTCCTCAAGCTGTCAGGCCGCATGTCGGGCAAGCCCATCATCCTCCCCGCCCGGCATATCCTCAATATCGGGCTCGCGCTCGCGCTGGTCGCTTGCGTGGTGATGTTCTGCCGCGAGCAGATGGACGTCTATTTCTGGGCGATCGCCGCGCTCTCGCTCTTGCTCGGCGTGCTCATCATCGTGCCCATCGGCGGCGCCGACATGCCGGTCGTCATCTCCATGCTGAACTCCTATTCGGGGTGGGCGGCTGCCGGCATCGGCTTCACCCTCGGCAACACGGCGCTCATCATCACCGGGGCGCTGGTCGGCTCCTCCGGCGCCATCCTTTCCTACATCATGTGCAAGGGGATGAACCGCTCCTTCATCAGCGTCATTCTTGGCGGCTTCGGCGGCGAGGTGGCGGGGCCGGCCGCTGGTGGCGAGCAGAAGCCGGTGAAGCTCGGCTCGGCCGAGGATGCGGCCTTCCTCATGAAGAACGCCGCCAAGGTGATCATCGTGCCGGGCTACGGCATGGCGGTGGCGCAAGCCCAGCATGCGCTGCGCGAGATGGCCGATGGGCTGAAAAAGGCAGGCGTCGAGGTCAAGTATGCGATCCATCCCGTCGCGGGCCGCATGCCGGGCCACATGAACGTGCTGTTGGCCGAGGCCAATGTCCCCTACGACGAGGTGTTCGAGCTCGAGGACATCAACAGCGAGTTCGCGCAAGCCGACGTGGTCTATGTGATCGGCGCCAACGACGTGACTAATCCGGCTGCCGAGGACGATTCGTCGTCGCCGATCTACGGCATGCCGGTGTTGCAGGTGTGGAAGGCGGGCACCGTGCTGTTCAACAAGCGCTCGTTGGCCTCAGGTTACGCCGGCATCGACAACCCGCTCTTCTACCGCGACAACACCATGATGGTGCTCGGCGACGCTAAGAAGATGACCGAGTCCATCGCCAAGTCGCTGTGATTCCTAGTCGCGAGTTGAAGGCGCCGCTCAGGGATTCCAGCCGCCGCTGCCGTACGGACGGGTGATGATCTCCAGGAGATGGCCGTTCGGATCTTCGAAATAGAGACCGCGCCCGCCATCACGGTTATTGATCTGCTCGCGCTGCGTTTGACCGGGATCGGCCCAAAAGGTGAGCTTACGCCTGCGAATGCGATTGAAGATGTCTTCGAAGTCGGATTCGCTAACCAGGAATGCGTAGTGCTGGCGTGCAATCTCGCCGTCGACATCCATGTAGTCTAAGTTCGTCCCGTTGTCGGTTGTGACCACGACGAATGGTCCCCATTTTGTTGGGGCGGGAAGGCCAAGCATCTCGGCCAGGAAGGCTGCCGAGGCCTGGCTTTCGTGGGCTGACAAGATGGTGTGATTGAACTGGATGGCCATATCATCCTCACTCAAAGCATCGGAAGGCGCGCCCGTGCCGGGCTCGTTCGCAAGCGGATATATGCGCATCGACAATCCTCTGTTCCATCGCGACAACACGATGATGGTGCTTGGCGACGCCAAGAAGATGACTGAGGAAATCGCTAAGGCGCTGTGACCGCCGGGTGAAGGTTAACTGCCTCAAAGCCAACGTAGAATCGTCAAACTCCGGCTTGATTCTCCACTATAAGTGAGATACTGGCCAGCCTACGGAGTGGGGATTGTCTCCTCAATCTTGTGGTTGCCTCCCGCATTGGTCAGGCGATAAGCTTAGACTGGGTTGGACTTTCGCTGAAACATGCGCAGTCTTCGGCTGTTGGAGGCAGGGGCTTTAGCCCTCTTGATCATGGCATCGCCGGCGCTGGCGCAGGGGCTTGCGTGCAACGATCCGCAGAAGCCCATGCTCGAGATCGATCTCATGTTCGGCCGCAATATCGGCAGCGAGCTCGGCGTGAGCGAGGGGCTTTGGTCGGACTTCGTGGCAAGCGAGATCATGCCACGCTTTCCGGAAGGACTCACGGTGCTCGATGCCCCGGGTCAGTGGCAGGACAAGGAGCGGAACACCATCGTCAAAGAGCCAAGCAAGCACGTGCGGCTCATCGTCCCGGCCGACGCCGAGGTGAAGGAGAAGCTCGATTCCATCGTCACTGACTATAAGCAACGCTTCCAGCAGCAAGGAGTTGGAATCGTGATCAGGCCGGCTTGCGTGTCACTTTGAAGCCCCGGCGCGCCGGTCGTTCAAGTTGCGTTCATCACGATTACGATAGACGGATTGTCGCCAATTCAAATGCAATGACTGGAAAGGTATTGTTGAACCATGCTGAATCTTCTGCTCGCGGTTGGGATCATTATCGCGCTGACCTGGATTATCGGGCGCCTGCTCCACCGCTATTTCATGTACATCCCAGATCGCACGCGGGTTGCCCCCAAGGATGCGGGCCTCGCCGGCGTCGAGGAGATCGTCTTCAAGGCCGCTGACGGCACCAAGCTCATCGCCTGGTACCTGCCGGCGCGTGGGCCGAAGCCGACGCTCCTCTACTTCACCGGCAATGCCGGCAACGCGGCCAGCCGGGCCGGCAAGATCGCAACGATCGGAGCCGACGGCTACGGGGTGTTCGTGCTCAACTATCGCCGCTATGGTGGCTCAGGCGGCCGGCCGACCGAGGCAAGAATCACCGCCGATGCACTCAGCGCCTATGATTGCCTGCGCGGGCTCGGCGTCGCTCCCCAGGAGATCGTCGTTTACGGCGAGTCGCTGGGGACCGCGGTCGGCACAAGACTGACCCTACAGCGCCAGGTGAAGGCGCTCGTGCTCGAGTCGCCGTTCACGTCGACCGTCGCTGTTGGCCAGTTGATGTGGCCGTTCCTGCCGCTCGGCTTGATCATGGCCGATCAGTACCGCACCATCGATCGTATCGGCCAGGTGAAGGTGCCGCTGCTCATCATCCATGGTGGCCGGGACGCGGTCATTCCTCTCGACCAAGCGCGGCATCTCTATCACGCCGCGAACGAGCCGAAGAGCTTCGTCGTTCTGCCGCGGGCGGCCCATAACGACTTGTTCGACCGGGGCGCCTGGGAGAAAGTGCACGGCTTTATCGATAGCCTGAGGCCAGTGCCGGTCATGAAGGCAGGGCGTAAGGTGGAGATCGCCGCGGCGGCGGATATCGAGGACAGGTGAGGCCGAAATAGCCTCGATGCCCGAAGGTTTGCGCCCCGGGCATGACCATTCAATTCAGATGGATTAAGTCTAGCGGCGACCGCGGGGCCGTGCGGTTGCTGATGCGGCGGCGGATGCTCCGATGCCACCACCACCTTCGCGCTGCGCCTTTTTGCGGGCCAGCTTGCGGGCGCGGCGGATGGCCTCGGCCTTCTCGCGGGCGCGCTTCTCCGATGGCTTCTCGTAATAGTTACGGAGCTTCATCTCGCGGAAGATGCCTTCGCGCTGCATTTTCTTCTTCAGCGCCCTGAGGGCCTGATCGACATTGTTATCGCGAACGACGACCTGCACGCGCTTCTCTCTCCGATTGGCCGGTGATGTTTAGGATTGGAGGCGGGGGACCAAATGTAACCCTGGCCCGAACCGGCCAAGGTCCCGCATCCAGATTTGCTCTAACAGAAGGGCCGCCAATTGTCCAGATGGCTCACACATACGGCCAGTCGGGGGAAACCGCATGCTCGCTGTGCGGGATGCAGGTGGCGGTCGTCTCCATGCCGTCGCGCCACCACATGAACTTTTGCGTGTCGGCGGCGTCCTTGGGATGCGCCTCCGCCCAAGCGTGCCAGTCATTGTAGACCCGCGCATATTCGGCACGCATCGTCTCTTCGGCCTTCAGGCAGTCTTCAATGCTGTCGAAGTGGAGCCCGGTC
>DASYIU010000070.1:0-2407 GCA_035997285.1 Methyloceanibacter sp.
CACATACAGCCGCCGCCGCCCCGCACGTCGACGGCGACTTCAATCAGGGGGCTAAGTTTCTGATGATGGCCATCGACATGTTTCGAAACGAGAAAAGCCACACGTCTGATGCTCGCATCGACGATCCGACACGTGCTCTCCAGTATCTTAATCTAAGCAGCCTCGCCATGGCTCTGTTGGAAGATGCTGAAGTGCGCAACTGATCTTTCCCGATTCGAAATATCCCCTCGGAACATTCACCCACCGCGCAAGTTGAGCCTCACCTCCCAAATCCTGGCTCTGCGCCTTGTTGGCCTGGGAGATGAGGGGAGTGGTGTCATGTACTGCGTCAGGAGGGGGAACCCATGTTCATGCGTATGTTCAGGCGTCGAGGAACCATCATTGCCGAAGGTTTGAAGATCACAGGCAGCGTCACGGCCGAGGGCCTGGTCGAGGTCAACGGCCATATCGAGGGGGATCTGCATTGCACCTCCCTGGTCGTCTCGCCGAAGGCCTCCATCAGCGGCGGCGTCGAGGCCGACCGCGTGGTCGTGAACGGGCGGGTTGAGGGTCCCATTCGCGGCGGCGAGGTCCTGCTCAAGTCGCGCGCCCATGTCGTGGGCGACATCCAGCACCAATCTTTGGCGATCGAGGCGGGGGCCTATTTCGACGGGCGCTCGGTTCGTTCGCCGGTAACCAATGTGCGGCAGCATCCTGAGAAGCTCGGCGTGAAGTTGCGCCGGGAGGCCGCGCCTAACGGGCGCGAGCCCGCTGCCGCCTCCGCGGCGTAACCGGCTTTACCGCTTTGGGGACCGGCATGCTCGTGCCGGTCCATTTTTTGCCGCGCTGATTAATCGGCGCCGGCAAATCTCATCCGCCGCTGGTCTCGCACGAACGCTCGCAAGGCTTTTCGCCCCCCCTTTGTGTGGGAGCAAGGGGGGTGAGCCGGGCGACGAGTGCATAGGTCTAACCCCCCTCCCTATCCCCCTACAAGGGGGGAGGGGAGAGTTCTCGGCTCCGGCCGCCGCGACCTTTCTCCGGTGGCGAGAGGGGTTCGTGCCCGCACGACTTCGCTTTTGCGAAGTCGGTGAGGGGTCAGCGGCTCTGCCGCGTCAGAAATAAATCACCCTCACCCTTTCCGGCATCCGACTTGCGCGAGGCGATTTATGCGCTACCGCTTCGCTGCTTGAGCGCGAGCGCCCGCGCAAGATCGGGACGGAAAGCCCTCTCCCACAAGGGGCGAGGGGTTGGAGTTTGCGGCCCCGCGTCAGGGGGCGGCCTTCAGCTCTTCCGGCGCCACCTCGTCGGTGGTGACGCCGAAGCCGACGAGCTCGTGCGGCCCGAACGAGGTGGTGATGGCGACGTCGGTGGCGTCGCGGCCGCGCGCGATCAGGATGCGGCCGATGCGCGGCTCGTTGTGGCGGGCGTCGAAGGTGTACCAGCGGTCGCCGATATAGGCCTCGAACCAGGCGCTGAAGTCCATCGGCGCGGGGTCGGGCGGCACGCCGATGTCGCCGAGATAGCCGGTGCAGTAGCGCGCTGGGATGTTCATGCAGCGGCACAGCGTCACGGCGAGATGGGCGAAGTCGCGGCACACGCCCTTGCCTTCGGTGAAGGCGTCGAACGCCGTCCTGGTGGCGTTGGCGTGCGGGTAGCCGAACTCGAGGTGGCCGTGCACGTAGTCGACGATCGTCTGCACGAGCGTCCAGCCTTGCGGGATCTTGCCGAAGGTCGCCCAGGCGAAGTTGGACAGCCGGTCGGTCTCGCAGTAGCGGCTGCCGAGGAGATAGACCAGAGTGTCGACCGGGAGCGTCTCGAGCGGAGCTTGCGTGGCGCCGGGGGCGACCTCGTCGGTCTCGCCAGAGTCCTGGATGAAGAAATCGGCTGACAGCGTGATCCGCCCGGCGGGGGCGCGGATCACCTGGCAGATATTGCCGTAGCGGTCCCAATATTCCGTCATCGGCACGTGTGGGTGAAGCGTCATCTGATCCGGGGTGAGGAGGTTGGACCTGAGACTCGGATGCACGCTCAAGGTGATGATCATCGGCGTCGGCTGCAGGCAGTCATAGGCGATCTCGTAGCCCGCATGAATCTTCATCGTCATCCTTCCAGGCGGCTCGAGAGGAGTCTTCGCCGAAGAGTTATTGAGACGAAGGTACACAAAGTTCCGCCTCCCATGCAAAGCGGCATGGCGGCGCCTGGGAGCCGCGCACTGTCACCATGCCGGCCGAGGATAACAAGAGGTGAACAACGTGCACCTCATCAACCATCTGGCCGAGGTCCATGGCTATCGGCATTACCTGGAGCTATGTACCGGGACGACCGGCAATCGTTATGCCGAGATCGATCGGTCGAAACTCCTGACCTGCCGTCGGCTCATCTATCGCTGCCCCGATTGCCATGACGACGGCATGAGTATCGATTACCG
>DASYIU010000071.1:0-9935 GCA_035997285.1 Methyloceanibacter sp.
GCCAGCTCCTCCGGATCTTCGACAGGCGCTCAGGCACCTCCCAGTACGACATGGCGACCGGTGCTCCAGCAGTGAGGTGGGGCAGCAGAGCACCGCCGATAATGGCGCGACGGTGCAGCCCCCCGCTGGTAGCTCTTCAACGGTTCCGGTCGCGCCCATGCCGCCGCAAGGCGAACCTCAGGACAACAGCAGGGCCAAAGCGAATGGCGAATTTGTCCGACGCGGCGACGATATCTGCGATGTCGCAGCGCGAATTCGAAAAGCGCTGGTGGTCGCTCGATAGCCTGTTCACCACATCGTCGAAGTTCAGGGTCTGCCCGCGATGATGGCCGACCACGTCGGGGTTATAGAAGCGCGGCACCTGGTCAAAAGCGTAAGGCTCCCACACCTCGCGCATCAGCCTCTCAACAAAATCATGAGTCTCCCTGGCGTCCATCGATTCACACCGCCTTGGCGAGTTCGCGGAGCTTGAATTTCTGGATCTTGCCAGTCGAGGTCTTGGGCAGCTCGACGAACACCACGTGGCGCGGGCATTTGTAGCGGGCGAGCTTCTCGCGGCACCAGGCGACGATCTCCTCCGCTGTGACTTGCGCGCCTGGCCTGATCTCGACGAAGGCGCACGGGGTCTCGCCCCATTTGGCGTCAGCCTTGGCGACCACGGCCGCGGCCTGCACGGCGGGGTGCTTGTAGAGCACCTCCTCGACCTCGATCGATGAGATGTTCTCGCCGCCCGAGATAATGATGTCCTTGGAGCGATCCTTCAGCTGGATGTAGCCGTCGGGGTGAAGCACGCCGAGATCGCCGGAATGGAACCAGCCTCCGGCGAAAGCCTCATCGGTGGCGTGCGGGTTGTTGAGATAGCCCTTCATCACGATATTGCCGCGGAACATGACCTCGCCGAGGGTCTCGCCGTCGGCCTCGACCTTTTCCATGGTCTTGGGATGCATCACCGTCAGATCCTCGAGCGCGTGATAGCGCACGCCCTGACGGATGCGCTTGGCCAGCCGCTCCTCGGCGGGAAGCTCATCCCAGGCGGCCTTCCATTCGTTCAGCGTGGCGGGGCCATAGGTCTCGGTCAGCCCGTAAAGATGGGTCAGCTCGAAGCCGGCCTCGTCCATCTTGGCAAGCACCGCAGCGGGCGGCGGGGCGGCGGCATGGTTGAAGGCGACGCGTTGGGCGAAGGGGCGCCGCTCCTCGTCGGTCGCATTGAGCAGGCAGGACATGACGAAGGGCGCGCCGGAGAGATGGGTGACCTTGTGATTGGCGATGGCGTCGTACATTTGCTTGGCGCGCACCGAGCGCAAGCATACATGGGTGCCCGACACGAGGCTGATCGACCAGGGAAAGCACCAGCCGTTGCAGTGGAACATCGGCAGCGTCCACAGATAGACCGGATGCTGGCCCATGCCGGTGGCGATGGTATTGGCGTAGCACATGAGCGCGGCGCCGCGGTGGTGATAGACGACGCCTTTGGGGTTGCCGGTGGTACCACTCGTATAATTGAGCGAGATGGCGTTCCATTCGTCTGACGGCATCGCCCAGCGGAAGTCCGGGTCGCCGTCGGCGATGAAGTCCTCATAGTCGAGATTGCCGAGCCGCATTCCTTCGACGCCGCATTGCAGGTCGCGATAATCGATGAGCAGCGGCTTAGCATCGGCTTGGCTCAGGGCCTGGTTGAGCACGGGCCCAAACTCGGTATCGGCGATCAAGACCTTGGTGCCGGCGTGGTCGAGCATGAAGGCGACGGCCGGCGGATCGAGGCGGGTATTGATGGAGTGGAGCACAGCGCCGGCCATGGGCACGCCGTAATGGGCCTCGAGCATGGCGGGAGAGTTGGCGAGCATCACCGAGACGGTGTCGCCCGCGCCAAACCCGCGTGAGGCGAGCGCCGAGCCGAGCTTGCGGGCGCGGGCGTAGAAGTCCGCGTAGGAGATGCGCTCCTTGCCGTGGATGATGGCGGTATGGGCCGGATGGACGGTCGCCGCGCGCTCCAAGAAGACGAGCGGGGTCAGCGGCTGGTAATTGGCCGGAGTCTTGTCGAGGCCGGTGTCGTAAGGACTGGCCATGGTTTGGCCGCCTCGTTGGGCGCGTTTCCTCTTGGCACCCTAGCGAAGGCATGAGCCCGTCCGCAAGGAGCCAGAAACCCGTCGCCAGAAACCGGAAGGTCCGCTCAAGCGCGGATATCCGGCACGTCTGGTTTCTGGATTGTGGGCTTCGGCTCCCGGCAACCGCGCTAGCGGTGCGAGTAATAAGCCAGCGAGACGGCGAAGCCGATGAACGCGAACAGCACCACACCCAAATAGAAGATATCGACCGAGCTCATGACGGCACCTCGTGAATGAATCGAGGCGCAAGCATCGATCACGGCGTCCCGCGCCGCTTTGACCAGGGTCAAGTCTGGCCGCAACGCATTCAGGGCACTGGAAACGAGAAGGACGCGGGATCGGCAAACTCACACCCCTCCCCGGCGGGGAGAGGTCGTAGCGAAGCCGCTCACGGCTTTGCTACGGGTGAGGGGGAGCTGGCCGTTGCTAATCTCGCGGATTTCACCCCCTCACCCTTCCCGCCATGCGACTTGCGCAGCTCGCGCGCGCAAGATCGCGGCGGCAAGCCCTCTCCCCAACCGGGGCGAGGGGGAATCCGTGGCGGCGCAGCGAGTTCCAACCCCTCTCCCCGATGGGGAGAGGGTGGTGCGAGGCCGGACGTGTCCGGCGTCGCGCCGGGTGTGGGGGGTTGGGTAGTGCGATAAAGCAGCGAGTCGGAAGTGTTGCGCGCCTACTCCGACGGGGCGTCGGTGCGCTTCAGCTCTTTCAGCTTGGCGAAGATGGACTCGATGTCAGGCGTCTCTTCCACCTCATCGGGCGCCGCCATCGCTGCGCGCGCCTCTTGGGCGAGCGCCGTGGCCATCGGCCGCTCGAGTTCAAGCGGGGGGGGAGTGGGCGCTGTGGTTTCCTCGGCGGGGAGCAGCGTTCTGGCCTTGGCGGGCTCGGTGATGCCGGCCTCTTTCCGCTCGCGCTCGAGGCGCGCGGCGGCCTTCTTCACCTCGCCATCGAGGTCGATCTGGGTGCACAGCCCGAGCGTCACGGGGTCCTGCGCCTGAAGGTTCGGCGAGTTCCAATGGCTGCGCTCACGGATGGCGAGGATGGTCGGCTTGGTGGTGCCGACCAGGCGCATGATCTGAGAGTCCTTGAGCTCAGGATGGTTCTTGAGCAGCCAGAGAATCGCGTTTGGCCGATCTTGGCGGCGCGACACCGGCGTATAGCGCGGGCCGCGCTTGGTCTTCACCTCGGGCACCTCGACCTTGGGCTCGGAGAGCTTCAGGCGGTGGGAGGTGTCGTCCTCGGCGGCGGCGATCTCCTCGCGGGAGAGCTGGCCGCTGGAGATCGGGTCCATGCCCTTGATGCCATGGGCCACGTCGCCGTCGGCGATGCCCTTCACCTCGAGCACGTGCAGTCCGCAGAACTCGGCGATCTGCTCGAAGGTGAGCGAGGTATTGTCGACCAGCCACACGGCGGTCGCTTTCGGCATTAGGGGGGCACGGTCCATGGGTGTTCAAACCTCAAGAGCATAGCGGTGGTCTTCCGCCCCCTCCGGCGAAAGAGCCAAACCAAATCGGGTGAAGGGGAATAACCCCTATATAGGGCGTGATGCTTCTTTAGGCAATCGCTTCCCGATGATTCTCTTCGTCATTGCTGGGCTTGATGCTTCGAGACGGCGCGAAATGGCGCGCCTCCTCAGCATGAGGACCTAACCCTCACCCTGAGGAGGGCCGCAGGCCCGTCTCGACGGGTGAGACGACTATTCCATCACCAGCACGATCTTGCCGATATGGTCAGGGTCGTCGATGCGCCGGTGGGCTTCCGCCGCATCGGCAAGCTTGAAGGTCGAATCGATCACCGGCTTGAACTTGCCCTCGGCGAGGAGAGGCCACACGCGCTCCTCGATCGCCTTCGCCATGCGCGCTTTGGCCTCGATGCTCTGCACGCGGAGCGTCGAGCCGGTCAGGGTGAGGCGCCGCAGCATCAGCCGCATCAAATCGATCTCGACCTTGGCGCCTTTGAGGAAGGCGATCTGCACGATATGGCCCTCGAGCGCGGCGGCCTTGAGGTTGCGCTCGATATAATCGCCGCCCACCATGTCGAGGATGACGTTGGCGCCATGGCCGCCGGTCGATTCGCGCACCGCCTCGACGAAATCCTCCGTGTGGTAGTTGACGGCGCGCACCGCGCCAAGACGACGGCAGGCGGCGACCTTCTCGGCGCTCCCGGCCGTGACCATGACCTTGGCGCCGAGTGCCACCGCGATCTGGATCGCGGTGGTGCCGATGCCGCTTGCCCCGCCATGGACGAGCAGCCATTCGCCAGGCTTGAGGGAGCCGCGCTCGAACACATTGTGCCAGACGGTGAACACCGCTTCGGGCAGCGCCGCCGCCTCGATGAGAGTCAGCCCCTGCGGGATTGGCAAGCTCATTGCTTCGGGGACCGCGCAAAACTCGGCATAGCCGCCGCCACTGACGAGCGCGCAGACGAGATCGCCTACCATGAAGCGCGTTGCCCCAGGACCGAGCGCCACGACCTTGCCCGCGACCTCCATCCCAAGAATATCGGGCGCGCCTTTGGGGGGAGGGTAGAGGCCCTGACGCTGCAGCACGTCGGGACGGTTGATGCCGGCAGCCTTGACCTCGATGAGGACCTCCCCAGGGCCGGGCGTAGGTAACGGCCGCATCGCCGGCACGAGCACCTCGGGCCCGCCGGCACCCTTCGCCTCAATGACCGTCATGGTCTCTGGCAGCATCAGATCTTCCTCGACTGCGGCGACACCGTCACGCTCGGGCAGAGACGTTAGAGAAGAGCGCGGCAGGATGCTAGGATGCGCAAATGGAGCTCGATGACCTCGAACCGCAAAAGGCCAAGCGCTACCAGCTCGGCCAGGACCTGAGCAAGCTTTCGGTCGGCGAACTGAAAGCGCTCATCGAGGCGCTCAAGGACGAGATCACCCGCGTCGAGGCGACCCTTGCGAACAAACAGTCCTCGAAAAGCGCGGCAGAGGCCGCCTTCAAGCGCTGAGACCCAGTTCCGCAAACGGTTCCTTTAGGTAAACCCAGGCTTAGCGTTAACCCGTTATTAGGAGTTTCGCGCTAGCTTTGCGTTATCCAGTCCTCTGGATCTGAGTGGCCTGTCCACTCGGTTTTGACGCCTCCCTGTTAACTTCCTGAGCCGCCGCATGGCGGCTCTTTTTTTGCCTGATTCAGGGGATTTAACCTTTGTGGTCGGAAGGCGACGACGGAACTTCCGCATGGCATACTATGCCGCCGAGTCGGGCGTAGACGGAGTGGCCGATGGCGGGGAGATCGAGGAGCGGAGACCGTGACAATGTTACGGTCTCATTCGGCGCGAAGTTCGCGCGCTCCGATCAGTTCAAGACAGTGTTCCGTGAAGGCATGGCGCTGGTCGAGGCGGCGGCAACCTATCTCGACGGCGACGGCCGCAAGGAGGCGCGCAAGCTGCGCCCGCCGCATTCGCTGGCTTATGCCACCGAGAGCATGCGGCTCACCACGCGGCTGATGCAGCTCGCCTCATGGCTGCTGATCCGGCGTGCGGTCAGCGAAGGCGAGCTCACCCCGGAGCAGGCCGTCGAGGAGCAGCGCAAGATCAAGCTCCCGGTGAGCTGCGGCGATCAGCCTGCCCGCGAGCTCGGCATGCTGCCGCAGCGGTTGCGCGAGCTGATCGAGCAGAGCGTCAAGCTGCAGGAGCGGGTGATCCGGCTCGACCACATGCTGGACTACAACCAGCTTCCTGTAGAAGGCGAGGCCGACCATCCGCTGGAAATGCAGCTGTCGCGCTTGCGGGCGGCGTTCGGCCCGGAGGCCGAATAGACGTTGCCTATTTGAGGAAGCCTTCGTATTTCCGCTTGAAGCGGGAGAGCCTTCCGCCGCGATCGGTAAGATGCTGGCCGCCGCCGGTCCAGGCGGGGTGGGTCTTTGAATCGATATCGAGCTTCAGCTTGTCGCCCTCGGCCCCATAGGTCGAATAGGTTTCGAACTCGGTGCCGTCGGTCATCACCACGGTGATGCGGTGATAATCGGGATGGGTATCTTTCTTCATGGCGTCTGCCTTGCAAATCCACGACATTTGTTGGGGCGAGGCTATAACGGAACTTTGCGGGCGGCACAAGACTGCGCCGGAAAGGCGCGGCATCTAACCCTTCCCGCCGCCCGCCTCCGCCCTTAAAGTCTGCCCCTCAAGACACAAGCTGGGCCCTTTTGTGCAACTCCTAACCTCAAAGCCTGACGGCCAAGACCGCCACCACAAGACCTTGGCGCAACGCGCGGGAGGAAAGGACGGGCGGCGCGTCGCGCTTGGCCCGCTCCTCGCGCTCAGGCCTTACCTCCTGCGCCACAAGCGGATGCTGGGCGCGGCCCTTCTTGCCCTTCTCGTCTCTGCGGCCGCCACGCTGGCGGTCCCCCTTGCCGTGAGGCGCATGATCGATCTCGGCTTCTCCGGCATCGAGCTCGACCTCATCGACAAATATTTCGCTACCCTCGCGGGCATTGGCCTCATCCTCGCTCTAGCGAGCGCGGCGCGCTTCTATTGCGTGAATTGGCTCGGCGAGCGGGTGGTCGCCGACATCCGCCGCGACGTCTTCAAGCGTCTGACCGGCTTGAGCCCGGCCTTCTACGAGGTGTCGCATTCGGGCGAGGTGATGTCGCGGCTCACCGCCGACACCACCCAGATCAAAGCGGCGGCGAGCACGGTGATCTCCCAGGCGCTGCGCAACATGCTCGTGCTGATCGGCGCCACCGCTATGATGGTGGTGACGAGCCCCAAGCTGTCGCTCGCCGTGCTCATCGCCATTCCCGTCATCATTCTGCCGCTCGTCGCCTACGGGCGCTCGGTGCGGGCGCTCTCCCGCCACGCGCAAGATACGCTGGCCCAAGCTTCCGCCTATGCCAGCGAGAGCCTGAGCCAGGTGAGGGTGCTGCAGGCTTTCACTCATGAGGAGGCCGCGTCGGCGCGGTTCGGCGCGGCCGTCGAGCGCTCCTTCGCCGCGGCGAGGGAGCGGGCGAAGTCGCGCGCGGGCCTCACCGCCATCGTCATCTTCCTCACCTTCGCGAGTGTCGTCGGCGTGCTTTGGTATGGCGCCCAAGATGTGCTGTCGGGAAGCATGACCGGAGGCAGGCTCTCCCAATTCGTGCTCTACGCCCTGCTCGCTGCCGGCGCCGTGGGCGAGCTCAGCGAGGTATGGGGCGAGTTGAGCCAGGCGGCAGGGGCGGCCGAGCGCCTGAGCGAACTGCTCCAAGTCCAGTCGGAGATCAAATCGCCGGCGCACCCGAAGAAGCTGCCGGTGCCACCGCGCGGGGAGATCGCCTTCCGCGACGTTTCGTTCTCCTATCCGTTGCGGCCCGAGACGAGCGCGCTCGACCATGTGAGCTTTCACGTGGCGCCGGGAGAGCGCATTGCGCTGGTTGGGCCGTCAGGCGCGGGCAAGACCACGATCTTCGCCCTGCTGCTGCGCTTTTACGACCCTACCAAGGGTAAGGTCGAGGTCGACGGCGTTCCCGTCAACGAAGCCGAGCTTGCCGCGCTGCGCTCCCGCTTTGCCCTCGTGCCGCAAGAGACGGCACTGTTCGCCGACACTGTCGCCGGAAATATTGCCTATGGCGTCGAGCACGCGAGCCGGAGCGAGATCGAGGCCGCCGCAAAGGCCGCCTTCGCGCACGACTTCATCGTGGCGCTGCCGCAAGGCTACGACACCACGCTCGGCGAGGGCGGCGTGACGCTCTCGGCGGGGCAGCGCCAACGCATCGCCATTGCCCGGGCGGTGCTGCGCAACGCGCCCATCCTGCTTTTGGACGAGGCGACGAGCGCGCTCGATTCGGAGAGCGAGACGCTGGTGCAACGCGCGCTCGACAAGATCATGGAAGGCCGCACCACTCTCGTCATTGCGCACCGGCTAGCCACCGTCATCGGCGCCGACCGCATCCTCGTGCTCGACCATGGGCGGCTGATTGAGGAGGGGACGCATCAAAGCCTTATCGGCAAAGGCGGCGTCTATGCGCGGCTGGCCGAGCTGCAATTCGCCCCTGACGCGGCGGAGTGAGGCCTTTCTGGAGGGCCGCGCCCGCGCCTGACGGGGCACCCCCTTCGGGGGAAGCGCCCGAGTAGCGCGCGAGCCTAACGCTCGGTGAGCTTCAGCTCGATGCGGCGGTTCTTGCGCAAGGCTTCGTCGCTGGTGGCGGAATCGATCGGCTGGAACTCGCCGAAGCCCGCGGCGACGAGGCGGTTCGGCGGCACGCCCTGCTGCATCAGATAGCGCACCACGGAGATGGCGCGTGCGCTCGACAGCTCCCAGTTCGACGGAAATTCCGGCGTGGCGATCGGGTGGATGTCGGTGTGGCCGTCGATCCGCATCACCCAGGCGATATCCGAGGGGATCTGGATCTCGAGCTGCTTCAAGGCATCGGCGAGCTTGTCGAGCTGCGGGGTGGCTTCGGGTTTCAGCTCGGCAGAGCCTGAGTCGAACAGCACGTCTGAGGCGAACACGAAGCGGTCGCCGACGACCTCGAAGTCGGGCCGGTTGCCGAGCGCCTCTTTCAGCTTGCCGAAGAAGTCCGAGCGGTAACGCGCCAGCTCCTGCACCTTCTTGGCCAGCGCCACGTTCAGCCGCTGGCCGAGATCGGCGATCTTGGCCTGGCTGTCCTTATCCTTCGCTTCCGACGCGGAGAGTGCCTCCTCGATGGCGGCAAGCTGGAGCCTGAGCGCCGCCAGTTGCTGGTTCAGCATCTCGACCTTGGCAAGCGCGTCGTTGGTGATCTTCTTCTGCGTATCAAGTTGTCCGCCGAGCGCTTGCGCGCGCTCCTCAGCACCTTGCGTCTTGCCGCCCGCATCGCCAAGCAGCCCGGTCAGGCGCTGGTTTTCCTTCTGCCGGTCGGTCAGCGTCGCCTGCAGCGCTGACATGTTGTCCTCGACCGATTCCTTCTTCGAGCGCTCGAGCGCGAGCAGCTCGGTCAGCTCCGAGAGCTGGCGGTTGAGGCGCGATAGCATGGTGTCCTTGCCACTCGCCGCCTGGCTCACGATGAAGTTGGTGAGCATGAACAGCGACATGAGGAAGGTCACCACCAGCAGCAGGGTGGAGAGCATGTCGACGAACCCCGGCCAATAATTGGCCTGGTATCGACCGCGGCGGGCGCGCGCCAGAGACATGGACTAGTTGCGCTCCTCGCGCGCCGGCAGCTTTGCCTTGTCGGTGATTTCCTGGAGCACGGTGGCAAGCTCGTGCTGCTGCTGGGCCTGCTCGTCGGCCCATTCGCGCACGACTTTCTGCTCGGCGCGCATTTGCCGGATCAATTTGTCGACGCCTTGGGCGAGGTCCTTGACCGCATCGCCGGTATTGTCGGTCAGCACCCGGTGCTCGACCTTCTCGCTCAAGTCGGAGAGCGAACGCTGCATGTCGAGAAGGGCGAAGCGGAGCTGCGGGGCCACGGCGTCGCCGCCGGCCGTATCTGCCAATTGCAGCTCGGTGATGCCGGACAGCCAATCCTCCAGCTCGTTATAGAAGCGCCCTTGCGCGTGACCGGCCTGGAGATCGAGAAAGCCGAGGATCAACGAGCCCGAGAGCCCGAACATCGAGGCGGAAAAGGCGGTGCCCATGCCCTTGAGCGGGCCGGCGAGACCCTCCTTGAGCTGGTCGAATAGCATCGTGTTGTCGCCCCCGCCGGTGTCGAGGGCGCCGATGGAGTTGCCGACCGAGCTCACCGTCTGTAACAGACCCCAGAAGGTGCCGAGCAGGCCGAGAAAGACGAGAAGCCCGACCAGGTAGCGCGTCGTCTCGCGCTGCTCTTCGAGGCGGGAAGCGACCGAGTCCAGCAGCGAGCGCATCGCTCCCGTCGCCAGAGCGAGATGTCCGGTGCGGTCGCGCAGCATGGTGGCCATGGG
>DASYIU010000072.1:0-7329 GCA_035997285.1 Methyloceanibacter sp.
AGCTCCTCCAGCACGTCGAGGTACTCTTCCAGTTTGGCGATGTAAAATTCGCGAAGTATGATGGACGGACTGTCCCCCGTCTCGCTAAGCCAACCATCGGCGATCAAATTTATCGTATTCAGAGCCCGGACCGACCCCAAACAGAAAAAGGGCAAAGCCATGGCTATGGCGCGTTGGTGGTGGGCGGTGAAGCGATCCACCTGAAATCAAGGATGCAATAGCCCCGGGCGAATCCCGCGAGGTCCTTTGCTCGGCGAGGGCGCTTAGCTCAACTCGCGGATGCGGAAGGGCAGCCCGCCTTTGGGGCACAGCGTCACCGTGGCGTAGATCTTCGCCGGCACCGGCCCCGTATATTCCGGGGTGAACCTCCGCAACAGCTGCACCAGAGCGAGCGTATTCTCGATCTGCGACAGTGCGCCCCCGATGCAGGCGCGCTTGCCCGCGGCGAAGGGCAGGTAGCTGTATTTCACCCGCTTCTTGGACCGCTCCGGCGCAAAACGCTCAGGATCGAAGGTCTCCGGCGCGTCCCAATATTTCGGGTTGTGGTGGGCGATATAGGTGAGGATCACCACCTTGTCGCCGGCCTTGATCTTGTGGCCCTCGATCTCGTCGTCGCCGGCGGCGATCCGGATCAGGGCCCAGATCGGCGGGAAGAGGCGCATGGTCTCTTGGATCACCATGCGCGTATAAGCGAGCTGCTGTACCTCCTGCCACTGCGGATCGCGCTCACCGCATACGGCGCGGGCCTCGGCCCTGATGCGCTCGAGCGCTTCGGGGTGCATCGACAATAGATAGAGCGACCAGGCCAGGGTGAGCGCCGTCGTCTCGGTGCCGGCCCACAGATATTGCTTCATCTCGTCGACCACCTGCCCGCGGTCGAACTCGGGGAAGCTTTGGTCGGCCTCTGCCGCTTCGAGCATGCGCAGCAGGGTCTTCTCGCGGTGATCGACCACGTTTGCCCCGATCACGGTGTCGGGGATCGAACCCCACACCTCCATCGCCTTGGCGGCGTCTTCCTCGGTGATCTCGGCAAGCTCTCCGCTCATCTTCTTGAGGCGGATCGACTTGTGGTTCATCACGTCGGTGTAGGTCTTGACCTGGCCGAAGACGAAATGCGGGTTGAAGGGCATCTCGCGGTCGAACAGAGCCTTGCACACCATCTCGGCGGCGAGCGTCCAGGTCTCCTCCACCATCTCGATGGTCTCGCCGGTCGCGGCGAACTTCGCCCAGCGCGCCATCTTCGAATCGATGGCCGACATGAGATAGGGGAAATACTCCTCGAACATATGCGGGTGGAAAGCGGGCTGCTGCGGCGCCCTGATCTTCTGCCACAGCGCGCCGTCCACCGTGATCATGCTCCTACCGAAGATGGGGCGGAGCCCGTCGAAATATTTGACGTAGTTGTCGGCGTTGTCGACGAGCACGCGCTGAGCATGGGCCGGCTCGCTCAGAAGGATGATGCGCTGGTTCTTTAGGTTGATCGGTATCACACCGCCATATTTGTCGCTGAGCGCCATGAGAACCTGCATGGGGTTCTCCTGGTTCAACAGCGGCGTGAGCTTGAACCAGATGCTCTGCTCTTCGCCGAGCCCATGGGATGGAGAATAGGCGACCGTCATATCAGCCATTTACGCCTTCCGCCGCGCTCCCTGCTTCGGATGTCGGAGGCCACGGGCCTTAGCCTCCACGACCGGCCGCCAAAACAAGAAAGCGGCCTTCCGCGCTGCTCGCATCGCATCACGACAGTCAGGGCGAGCAGGTGCAGGATTGCCTCGAATTAGGCCAGTCTCTAGCATCCGGCCGTCGGCATTGTCCATCATTGGCACGTCTGCATCATGTGGTGCGACATGCCGTCCAGTCTAGGGGCCGATCTTACGGCCGTTAATAATTTCAATCAAAGCGCTTCATCGAGCGGCGGCGAAAATATCGCGGGTTGATCCCTGATCTGTGTCATTCCGACCACATGCTCGCCCTCAACGCGAGCCGCGCCCGAGGCGACGAGGCGGAGCGCATGGGGGTAAAGCCGATGCTCGGCCTCAAGCACGCGGGCGGCGAGGCTGTTGGGCGTGTCGCCTGAAAGGACCGGGACGGCGGCTTGCGCCACAATCGGCCCGCAGTCCATCTCGGACCTGACGAAATGCACGGTGCAGCCTGAGATCTTGACGCCTTCATCCAGGACTCGGGCATGGGTGTGCAAGCCTTTGAACGCGGGCAGGAGGGAGGGGTGGATGTTGAGGTGGCGGTTCCACCAGCTCCGCACGAAACGTTCGGTGTGCAGCCGCAGGAAGCCCGCGTTGCAGAGAAGCTCGACTTGCGCCCCTTGCAGCGCGCCGTCGAGGGCGGCATCGAAGGCCTCGCGGGAGGCGAAGTCCTTGTGGTTGATGGTGCGGGTGGGAATGAGGGCGGTTTCGGCGCGTAGCAGGCCTTGGGCGCCAGGGACGTTCGACACCACGAGGACAATCTTCGCGGGATAGCCGGGGGCCTTGCAAGCCTCGACCAGCGCTTCGAGGTTGGACCCGCGGCCCGAGATGAGGACGCCAACGCGTTTCCTCGTCACCGGGTACCCCAAGCAAGCTCGCCTTTGAAGCGGATGGCATCACCGCTGCCACGCTCGACCAGCGCGCCGATCAGTCTCGTCTCCTCGCCGAGATGCTGCAGGACACGCTCCACATCGGAAGCGGCGACCACGACGATCATACCGATACCGCAATTGAAGGTGCGCAGCATCTCGTCCTGATCCAGGCTTGCCTCGCACCGAAGCCAGGTGAACACCGGCGGGAGCGTGAAGGCGCCAAGGTCGATCTCGGCGGCGAGATCGGCAGGAAGCACGCGCGGGATGTTGTCGGTCAGCCCGCCGCCGGTGACATGGGCCAGCGCTTTGACTGCGCCGGTTGTGCGAATCGTTTCAAGGATGTGACGCACATAGATGCGAGTAGGGGTGAGCAGCGCCTCGCCAAGAGTTTTTCCTGGAGCAAACGGCGCGGGGTCGCTCCAGCGCAACCCCGACTGCTCGACGACGCGTCGCACTAGGGAGAAGCCGTTGGCGTGCACGCCGGAGGAGGGGAGCGCGAGAATGACGTCGCCAAGCTCGAGGTCCTTCCGCGGCAGCAGTGAAGAGCGCTCGACTGCGCCCACGGCAAATCCGGCCAGATCGTATTCGCCCGGCGCATAGAGCCCCGGCATCTCGGCGGTCTCGCCCCCGATCAGGGCGCAACCGGCCTCGAGGCATCCCGCGGCAACGCTGCCGATGACCGTCTCGGCCACGCCGAGGTCGAGCTTGCCGGTAGCGAAGTAGTCGAGGAAGAACAGGGGCTCGGCACCCTGCACCACGATGTCGTTGACGTTCATGGCGACGAGATCGACGCCAATCCCGGCATGGAGGCCGGTCTCGACGGCGAGCTTGAGCTTGGTGCCGACACCGTCGGTGGCGGCGACGAGCACGGGATCCTTGAAGCCGCAAGCCTTGAGGTCGAAAAGGCCGCCGAAACCGCCGATACCGCCCAGCACGCCAGGGCGATTGGTCTTTGCCGCGAGAGGCCCGATGGCAGAAACCAGCGCATTGCCGGCGTCGATATCGACGCCGGCGTCCCGATAGGTCAGCCGGGCCTTGTCTTTGGAGGTTGCGGGCATCCTCGCCACTCTGGATGCAAGTTCAGGAGATTTGGCATAACAATCGTGCCTTGAGAGGCCCGTCAAGGCGGAAAGGCCACGGGCCGGCCACATTCGGAAGATTTACCGGACGGCGAAAGCACGGCGCCCCCAAGTGGCTGGGGGTTATTGCGTTAGAGCTGGTCATGGCGTTCTGGCGGCTAAGGCGTTTTGATTGGAGAGCGGCTCGGCTCGTCCTCCTGCCTTGGCTCGCGCTTGCCGCCGGCTCGAGCGTTGCCGCCAATGCCACCGACAGCCTTTACGCCGTCGGCAAGATCTCGGTCGATGCCACCGCCAAGGATGCCGTCGCGGCGAAGGCGATAGGGATGGCCGAGGCCGAGGAGCGCGCGGTCCAGACCGTGTTGAAGCGGTTGGTGCCCCTGAGCGCCTACGCGCAGCTGCCGGCGCTCGGCAAGGACGACATCGAAGGCATGGTCGAAGGCATCTCCATCAGAAGCGAGCAGAACTCGGCCACCCGTTATCTTGCCGTCCTCGATGTGAGCGTCAGCGAGGCGGGCGTGAAGCAGCTCCTGGACAACCAGGGAATTGCTTACGGCGAGGCCCGCGCGCCATCCATCTCCATCCTTCCGCTCGTGATCGCTGGAGGGAGCGTGAAGGACGAAGGGCCGGAAGGCTGGTGGCAAGCCTGGGAGGATCTCGATCTTTCCCACAGCATAACCCCTGCCACGATCCTGAAGCCCCGAACGAGCCTCGACGTCGAGACCGTCAAGTCCGTGCTCGCGGGTGACGCCCAGGCGCTTGCCACCATCCAGGAGGACTACGGCTATGGGCCGCTGGTCATTGCCGTCGGCGACGCCGCCGACGGCAAGTTCGTGACGCGGCTTGCCGGCGCCGACAGCATGGGCGCCATCAATTACGGGCATACCGACAAGCTCAGCGGAGCCGATGCCAAGGCCGCCGCGCGCGCTGCTGCCGCGACCGCGCTCGCCATTCTCGAGAACCGCTGGAAGGAAACGCAAATCCAAGGAGCGCCCGCGACCGAGGCCAACTATGAAGAAGGGAAAGAGGCAAAGCCGGCCGGCAAAGCCGAGGTCCCACGCAACGTCGTGGCCATGGTCGAATTCTCGGGGCTCAAGGATTGGCAGGACATCCGGGGCAGGCTGATGAATGTGGCCGGAATTCAGGCGCTTGAGGTCAATTCCCTCTCGGCGCGGACGGCCTCGATCACCTTCGACTACGCGGGCTCGCTCGACCGATTGCAGACCGCACTCAACCAAAGCGGCTTCCGGCTCGAGGACAGAGATGGAAATTTCGTGCTCAGCACCCAGTAGGCCGGGGCTCCGGCCTCGTGGTCACGCCATGGCGTCGAATCTGCTAAACTCGCGGCTTGGAGGCCCCGCAGCACCAGGAAGCGGCAAGCGGCCGCCGGGAGGAGCGTTGGTGAATATCCCTAACAGCCTGACGCTCGGGCGGATCGTCCTCGTTCCGCTGGTGGTGTGGCTGATCATCACGCATGAGATGTATCCGGCCTTCCTGCTGTTCCTGCTCGCAGGCCTCTCCGACGCCGCCGACGGCTTCCTCGCCAAGCGCTTTGGCTGGGATAGCGAGCTTGGCGCCTATCTCGACCCCATCGCCGACAAGGCGCTACTCGTCAGCATCTATTTCACCCTGGGTCTCGCCGGCCATTTGCCGGTCTGGCTCGTGATCGCGGTGGTGAGCCGCGACATCCTCATCGTCGGCGCCGTGGTGCTGTCCTGGATGCTGTCGCGGCCGCTCAGCATGCAGCCGCTCCTCATCAGCAAGGCCAACACCTTCTCGCAGATCCTGCTTGCCGGGCTCATCCTTGCCGAGCTTGGGCTCGGGCTCGGCCTCGAAGGGCTGGTCGCGCTTCTAATCTGGGTCACGGGGGCGCTCACCATCCTTTCTGCCGCGGCCTATTTCTGGTCATGGCTCAGGCATATGGCGAGCTATGAGGCCATACCGGCAACCCTTCCTCCCCGCCAGAGGACCGCAGTCGGGCTCGACCAGCCGCAGCGCTCGCGGGTCAGGGCTTCGTGACGCTCGTCCAGCTCACCCTCGACCTGCCCCATCGCGCCGCCCTCGGCGCCGAGGACTTCCTGGTCAGCGACTGCAATCTCGCCGCCGTCAGGCTGATCGACGCCTGGCCGGAATGGCAGGACCAAGTCGAGCTGCTGACCGGTCCGCCGCAAAGCGGCAAGACGCATTTGGCCAGAGTCTGGCAGGCGCTATCGGGCGCGCGGTCGCTTGAGCCGATGTGCCTCGATATCGGCGTCATCGACTCGATGGCCGAGGGAACGCCGCTCGTGGTCGAGGACGCCGACCGCGGCGCTTACGACGAGAAGGCCCTGTTCCATCTGTTGAACCTGGCGCGGGAGAAGCGGCTGTTCGTGCTGCTCACGGCGCGTAGCGCCCCGAGCCGTTGGGGCTTTTCGCTGCCGGACCTGTTGTCGCGGCTGAACGCGGTCCCTGCCGTCGAGATCGGCGCCCCTGACGAGGCGTTGCTGAGGACCGTGATGCTCAAGCATTTCACCGACCGGCAGCTCGACATCGACCCCAAGGTGCTCGAGTTCCTTGCCCTGCACATCGACCGCTCGCTGGCGGCGGCCGCGGCCGCCGTTGAAGCGGTGGATCGGGCGGCTCTCGCCAAGGGGGGCAAGATCAGCCGCCAGCTCGTCATTGAGGCGCTTGCGATGAGCGCCTCGACCGACTAGACGCGGGGGAGGGCCGCCGTTGGCCTGCGCCGTAACGCTAGTGATACAGTTTTTGAGGTAACATTGCCGGGGACGTGGCTCGCGGGCCGGGGCTGCGCATAAAAGCACCTAATTTTCAAGAGGTTATCGATGAGTTTGCCAGAGAAGGTCGAGCGGCTCGAACCGGCCCCGGGCATCGCCGCCTTTGGGCCGAGCCGCTTCTTCAACCGCGAGCTGTCATGGCTTCAGTTCAACCGAAGAGTGATGGAGGAAGCCGAGAACGAGCGCCATCCGCTTCTGGAGCGCCTGCGCTTCCTCTCCATCTCGGCCTCCAATCTCGACGAGTTCTACATGGTGCGCGTGGCCGGCTTGCGCGGCCAGGTCGTCGCCGGCATCGAGACGCCGAGCGAGGATGGGCTCACGCCGGCCGAGCAGCTCGACCACATCAGTCGCTCGGTTGTCGAGCTTACGGCGCAGCAACAGGAAGGCTGGGTCACCCTCGAAGCGCTGCTGGCGGAAGCCGGCCTCCACGTCCAGGCCGATCAGCTTTCGGGCGAGGAGCACGCCTGGCTCGAGGAGCATTTCCTGAACCACATCTTCCCGGTGCTGACGCCGATCGCCGTCGACCCGGCCCATCCTTTTCCGTTCATCCCGAATTTCGGCTTCACCCTTGGGCTTGAGCTCGTGCGTGAGGGCTCGTTGCGCGCCATGCACGCGCTGATGCCGATCCCGCCCCAGCTCAACCGCTTCATCCGTCTGCCGGGCAAGGGCGCGCCCAAGGAGATCCGTTTCATCAGGCTCGAAACGGTGGTCGGCATTTTCGTGTCGCGGCTGTTCCCGGGCTACAAGGTGAGGAGCCAGGGCGCGTTCCGTGTGCTGCGCGACAGTGACATCGAGGTCCAGGAAGAGGCCGAGGACCTGGTGCGGCTGTTCGAATCCGCGCTGAAGCAGCGGCGCCTCGGCTCGGTCATCCGGCTCAAGGTCAATGCCGAGATGCCGGAAGATCTCC
>DASYIU010000073.1:0-2485 GCA_035997285.1 Methyloceanibacter sp.
ACGCTCAGAACGCAGCTGGACATCTTCGAGAAGATCGTGCCCACGCTAGCGAAATCCTTCACCGTCTACGCGCTGGACTACCCGGGCCACGGCTTTTCCGATATTCCCAAAGCCGACTACGGGCCACACTCGTTCGTCAAGGCGGTGGAAGGCTTCCTCGATAAGCTCGACCTCAAGGACGTTACCGTTGCCGGAATCTCGATTGGCGGGGTGATCCCGCTGATCATTGCCGCCAAACAGAATCCCCGGGTGACAAAAGTCATCGCCATCAATCCCTACGATTATGGCAACGGCTCGGGGCTCGCCCGCGCCGGTGCGTTTGCGTGGCTGACCGTGAATCTCGGCAAAGTGCCGGTGCTTGGAGAAACCTTCATGCGCCTGCGCAATCCCTTTGTGGAGAAGCGCGTCCTCTTAGGCGGTGTCGCCCATCCATCGGCCGTCACGGCAGGCTTCGGCGAGCAGGCCAACGCCTCGGGGCGCCGGCCGGGACACTACCAGGCATTTCTAAATCTGCTCCGCCACGCTTATCTCTGGGACGAGGCGCGGCAGCTTTACGGCGAGATCAAGGTGCCGGTGCTCGTCGTCTATGGCGACCACGATTGGTCGCATATCGACGAGCGGCAGCGCACCGTCGCGGCGATCCCGAAGGCAAAGATGGAGACCGTTCCCGAGGCGGGGCACTTCCTGTCGCTCGATCAGCCAAAGCGTCTTATCGAGCTGATCAAGGCCTTTGCATGACTCGGACCTGGCTCAGCCTTTTCTACCTCGCGGGCTACTTGATCCCTGGCGGCCTTGCCATGGCGTTCGACCCGAGGCTCGCGATGCACCTCCTGCTCGCCGAGGGCCGACTATGGCGACGTCTTCCCACGTCTGGTCGGTATTCTGCTTCTCGCTCTCGGAATCCTCGTTGCTTGGATGATCGGCACGCGGGCCGAGCGGATGTATCCCGGCACGCTTGTCGCGCGACGGGACTTACCGGGCTTTATGTCCGCAGCGGCGATCATTGTTCGTAGCGCTCTTTGCTATCGTCGCCTTCGGGTTTCTGCTGACGTTTGGCTGCTATCTAACGGATCGTGCGCGCAAGCCGGCTCGCTGAGCGGCCCTGGCCGGCGTGTTCATTCCCCGCCTTCACGCCGAGCAGCTGCCGCCCCCGAGCACGCAGAACTTGGCGCAATGGGGATGGCACAGCTTCACTGCGCCCCTCTCGAACATGCCGGCATCGGCCTGCGCGGCTTGCGCCAAGGTGGCGCCCATCTCGAAGGCGGGATCGTAAGGGAGCAGCGTGCAGGGAAGCACGACCGGCGCCGCAGCACCTTTCCGCTTCACCACCATGCGGCTTGAAGCGCACATCAAGTCAGCCGGGCTCTTGCCGAGAATCCCCCAGCAGGCCTCGGTGATCTCCGGCACCTCGGCCGTCACATCCATCTCGGGAAACAGCACGAGCGAGGCGTGGTCGTAAGCATCGACCGGCCAGCCTCGCGCGGCGATCAGCGCGGCGTAGCCGTCGCGCGTGTCTGCCTCGCTCTCGCCCCAGCAGGTGCGGCCGGCAAGGGCAAGCGCGAAGCCTTCTCCCGCGAGCCAATCGATGCCCTCGACGGTCTTGTCGAAGGTGGCTTCGCCGCGCTCTTCCTCATGCAGTGCCTTGGTGTAATGGTCAAGGCTCACGCGCATGACGAGGCGGCTGCCATGGTGCTCGCGGAGCGTGGAGAGGCCTTTGCGGATATGCGGGCGTAGCATCGGCTGCATGGCGTTGGTCAGCACCAGCACCGAGAAGCCGCGCAAAAGCGCGTCGCCCAGCATCGCGATGATGTCGGGATTCATAAAGGGCTCGCCGCCGGTGAAGCCGATCTCGCGCACCGGCCACTTGTCGCGGGCGATCTCGTCAAGATAGGCAGCCGCCTCCTCGCGGGAGATATAGGCAAGCCTATCGTTCTCCGGGCTCGACTCGATATAACAGTTGCGGCACTCGATATTGCAGAGGCTCCCGGTGTTGATCCACAGGGTGCGAAGCGCCGCAAGCCTCACGCGGGCGCGCTTCTCGCCTTTGGCGGTCCAGTCCGGATCGGCGAACTTCGTGGGGGATGCGGCGACGGCGAGCTCGGTCATGCCGGCACTATAATCAAGATTGCCGGGACGCCGGGTAGCGAAGTGCTCTCCAGATTTCACGAAGTGGCGAGCCACGATGTGGCGAGCCCATGCCTTTTTGCCGGCAACGCACCGTGCTATGACTGAGCCGGTCGCGGGTGTAGCTCAGTGGTAGAGCAGCAGCTTCCCAAGCTGCGTGTCGAGGGTTCGATTCCCTCTACCCGCTCCATAAAATCAAGGACTTAGCAGGAGAGGCCGCCAAGACTGAACTTCTGGGGTATACGCCAGGGTAAACTCGAGGGGCCAGCCCTAGGGGAGCCCCATGGCCGTGGCAGGGCCTCTTGGGCCTCAGCGGTCCAAATCCATGGCCCCCTCCTCGTCTCCGGGTTTGTGTCGGCTA
>DASYIU010000074.1:0-4004 GCA_035997285.1 Methyloceanibacter sp.
ACCCGCTCGCCTTTCTTTCTTTTCTTCCGCGAAGGAGAGAATCCTTGCCTCGTGGATGAGCCACAGGTTTCGTGGCGCCGCTGTTGATTGGACAAAGCCAAATTGCGTCCCGATGCGCTTCCATAAGAGCGCGGGCTTCAACCTCAAGTACGTGATGGGCATCGGTTCGGTAGGCGTCTGCTTTCAACATACGAACCAGACGCTCGCGGGTGAGCCAGAAGAACCGAAGTCGCCAGTTGTCTCCACCGAGAGGTGCACGGCGAAAAGGAGAAGGAAAGGGGAGAGAAGCAGGGAGGAGAAAGGGTAGGCGGAGAAAACTACTGGGCGGCTTCGGCGACGCGGCTGGTGACCGGATCGAGCTGCATCAAGGCTTCGATGCGGTTGCGCTCTTTCTGGAACTCGGCGAGCTGGCGGCCGGTGAGCTTCAGCCCGCGCGGCACGGCGATGGTCATCGGGTTGACGAAGCCGTTGTTGACCAGGACCTCGAAGTGGCAATGCGGGCCGGTCGACATGCCGGTCGAGCCGACATAGCCGATGATCTGGCCCTGCTTCACGGCGACGCCGGGCTCGACGCCGGGGGCGAATTTCCACATGTGGCCGTAGGCGGTGGAGTAGCCGTTGGGATGGCGGATGCGGACATAGTTGCCGTAGCCGCCTTTGCCGCCCACCTGCTCGACGGTGCCGTCGCCGGCGGCGAGGATCGGGGTGCCGACGGGAGCCGCCCAGTCGACGCCGGTATGCATGCGCATGATGCCGAGCAGGGGATGGCGACGCTCGCCGAAGCCGGAAGTGTAGCGGCCGCCGCGCACGGGATTGCGCATGAGGAACTTCTTGGCGCTGTCGCCCTGCTCGTCATAGTAGTCGACCACGTCGTTGGGGGTGCGGAAGCGGTAGAATTTGCGCTGCTGGCCGTCGATGGTCATCGAGGTGTAGAGCAGCTCGCCCGCCTCGTCGTCGCTGCCGCCGTCGAAGAACGCCTCGAAGGTGTCGCCCGGCTTGACCTTCTGCTTGAAGTCCACGTCGTAGGAATGGACGCGCAGCAGCTTGAGGATGGTGTCGGGTGAAATGTGCTGCTGCTGGGCGGCGTGGTAGAAGCTGGCATAAAGGGTGGCGCGGGTCGAAGCCTGCTGGCTCTTGGCCTCGTCGGGGGCGGCCTCGGTGCTCGCCACGTAGTCGCCCTGGCGGTTGCGCGTCACGCTCGCCAGGTGGTCGCCGCCTTTGGCGTAGAAGCTTACCTTGACCGGCTCCATGGCGCCGGTGTCTGACGGGGCCGGCACCAGGGTGAAGCGGACTTCCTCGCCGGGCTTGAGGTCCTTCGCCCCGAAGATCGAGGAGAGCGCCTCGATGATGGTCGAGGCTTCGCTCGGCTCGGTGCCGACCTTGGCGAACAGGGTCATCAAGGTGTCGCCGCGGCCGACCTCGACCGACTTGGTCTCAGCGCCGGCGAGCAGGTCGTCGTCGAACTCGCTGTCGTCGGCCTCGGCGTCGTCGTCCATGGCTTGCTTCTGGATCACCGTGGTGTGCGATCCGAGGCCGTCTTCCGGATGGTAGGCGGCCTGCACGAGATGCGCCTCACCGCCGCCGATCGCGCCGGTCTCGTCGTTGCCGGCGAGGGGCTCTTCGGCATAGGCGAAATTCTCGGCGGCCTCGTTGACCAGCTGGCCAACCTCGTCGGACCTGAGCTCGACGTTGTCAGACTGGGGCACGAGCCCGCCCGGCACGTCCACAACATTGACGCTCACCGACTGGGGCGCGTCGGCAGTATCGCCGCCACCGCCAACCGGCGTCGCATCGGAATAGAGCTTGAAGGGATTGAAGGGAGGAAGCGCGCCGGCATCGGCCGGCAGCGCGGTGGCGAGGCCGGCGACGATGCGCAGATAAGGCTTGATGGTGATGAACTCGCGGCTGCCTTGCCGTTCTATCACCGTATCGTGGATGACGTGGCGGGTGGCGAAGCCCGCGGCGGTCATCTGGATGCGGTCCTCTTTCTGGCCGTTGGGGCTTTGCCCATCGCTGGCGAGAGTGGCGGTCCGGATCGGCTGCAGCGCGGCAAGGCTTGCGCGCTTGATCGAGCTCACCATGCCCGAGCCGTCGGCCATGTTCATCGAAGCGTAGATGGCGACCCCGATGAGACAGACGCCGACCATGCCGGCAAGGCACGTGCTGGCCAGCCATTTCAGGCGGCAGCTTGCCCCATCGGGGCCAGTTTCGCAGAGATAGACCGGAGGCAGCTTGCGCTCGGGCCTGGGCATCTCGCCAAGAAAGATGGATGGGAGTCCGCGAGCCTCGGCCGGCACGAGGGCCTGGCCCAGCTTACGACGCGCGAAGTGACCGCGGCGGTTAAACAATCCGCATTCCCCCCGTCTATCGGCCGCCGCCCGCACGCCTGCTCGGCGTCATCTCTAAACGTCGTCCGGGCGGACAACTCCGAAGCGGTTGCTGTCCCTCTAGCGAGGCGGGACTGGCGCCGATGGGGGGTTTCGTTTCCCTCGAGAAGCCCCTTGAACCGACCTAATGCGCTGCCGATTTGCGCAGCTTCTCAGGATCGATCGAAGGATCTTCGGTCTTCTTAGGTATCCCCCATTCGGCGGGTTCCCTTAACCATACCTAGCCCCGTATGGTTACCACGCCGTTAACAAATGGAGAGTGGCGACGCATTCGGGCAGGAATGTGGCCTCATTGCCACGATCAAAGAGAAAAGCGAAATGAGCTGTTGACGGGTTAGCCGCCCCTTGACAAGCGGAGGCCCGCTCCCTAAATACCCCCTTCGCGCGGGTTGCTCCCGCTTCCTGCGGGGCTGTTTGCGACCGCGCGATCCTTCGGACAGGAGCGGAGTTTGACCGAGACAGTCTCGGGACACCGCGGTTGTCGTTGACTCCTGATGGCAGATTTGCTTCCATCAAGGGTTCGGGAGTGTGGCTCTCAGCTGCACGCCCACCGGCTCTTTGACATTGTGATATGAAGAAAGGGAAACGCGGACGGCGGAGTCCTTGCGTGTTCGTCCTGTCAAAGGGGCGAGCAACGAGACTCTGACGGTCTTGCGTTTTTCAAAGCCAATAGGCGTGTTGCACGCAATCTGTAACAGGATTGCGTCGTTTCATGCTTGTTGGGACTCGTCAAAACGCAGCGACCCCTTGGAGGATTCCTCCAAGGATTATGTCAGAATCGAATTCTCAACTTAAGAGTTTGATCCTGGCTCAGAACGAACGCTGGCGGCAGGCCTAACACATGCAAGTCGAACGATAAGCCACCTTCGGGTGGTGGACAGTGGCAGACGGGTGAGTAACGCGTGGGAACGTGCCTTTCGGTTCGGGATAACCCAGGGAAACTTGGGCTAATACCGGATACGCCCTTCGGGGGAAAGATTCATTGCCGAAAGATCGGCCCGCGTCGGATTAGCTAGTTGGTGGGGTAATGGCCTACCAAGGCGACGATCCGTAGCTGGTCTGAGAGGATGACCAGCCACACTGGGACTGAGACACGGCCCAGACTCCTACGGGAGGCAGCAGTGGGGAATATTGGACAATGGGCGAAAGCCTGATCCAGCCATGCCGCGTGGGTGAAGAAGGCCCTAGGGTTGTAAACCCCTTTCAGCGGGGAAGATAATGACGGTACCCGCAGAAGAAGTCCCGGCTAACTTCGTGCCAGCAGCCGCGGTAATACGAAGGGGACTAGCGTTGTTCGGATTTACTGGGCGTAAAGCGCGCGTAGGCGGATCGCTAAGTCAGAGGTGAAATCCCAGGGCTCAACCCTGGAACTGCCTTTGATACTGGGCACCTAGAGTTCGGGAGAGGTGTGTGGAACTCCGAGTGTAGAGGTGAAATTCGTAGATATTCGGAAGAACACCAGTGGCGAAGGCGACACACTGGCCCGATACTGACGCTGAGGCGCGAAAGCGTGGGGAGCAAACAGGATTAGATACCCTGGTAGTCCACGCTGTAAACGATGAGTGCTAGTTGTCGGCATGCATGCATGTCGGTGACGCAGCTAACGCATTAAGCACT
>DASYIU010000075.1:0-23575 GCA_035997285.1 Methyloceanibacter sp.
CGAGGCGCTGACCCGTAACGATGAGGCGATCGCCGATTACAACGCGGCGCTTGCGCAAGACCCGTTCCAGACCGAGAGCCGCGACGCGTTGCAGCGCCTCGGCCAAGAGGTGCCGCCGGAGGAGGGGCAGCCCTTGGGGCCGCCGCTCTCGGGTTGGGTGATCAAAGAGCCCGAGTCGGGCCGCTACATCGCCAGCAACCCGAAATACGCCTCCCTTAGGGTCGAGCTTGAGATGTTCGGGTCGGGCAAGCCCAGGATCGTGGAATGGAAGCTCTTGAAGGACGCGCTCTCCGGCATCGGGCTGTTGCAGTACTACGCAGGCGACTTCGGCGAAGGGCAGGACACTAGCCTCGAATACGTGGCCATCCTCGATGTCCGGGCCAACAAGGTGCTCTCCGTCGAGCCCCATAGCTGGGGGCCGGCAGCTGCCCAATGGAACTGGCAGGCCGTCTCGGTGGTGGTCACTGACCCCGACGGAAACGCCAACGAGGTCCAGCTCCGCAAGGCGAGGCGGACCGCTCCGGCCCCCACCGATTTTTGGGGATTTCAGCAGCCTCGTGCCGCTGACAACGGCGGTGGTGGGGGTGGGGGGGGTGTTGGTGGGGGACGGCGCGCTGCGCGCCGCGGCGGAGGCGACAGCGGCGGTGGCGGCGGCATGTTCGGCTGGCTGTTTCGCTGATGCTTGCCGCCTCTCGCCCGTCATCTCCCGGGCATGACAAGACCCCCCCAACCCTGTTCCTGGCGAGCGTGCGCGATGCCGGCGAGGCCGAGACGGCGATGACCGCCGGCGCCGATATCATCGATCTGAAAGATCCGCAGAGTGGCGCTCTCGGCGCTCTCGACCTCAAGACAATCGCATCCTGCGTCAGGAGCATCGCCCGGCGCGCCCCGGTAAGCGCGACCGTCGGCGACCTCCCGCTCGATGGCGAGACCATCCGCGACGCTGTGCTGGCGACGGCCGCCTCAGGCGTCGACTACGTCAAGCTCGGCCTCTTTCCAGGGGGTGACGCGCGCGCCTGTCTCCGTCTGCTCGAGGCCGAGAGATCGCGCGTCCATCTCATCCTCGTTCTCTTCGCCGACGCCCTGCCGGATTTCGATGCGGTGGGAGAAGCGGCACGGATCGGTGCAGCCGGGGTGATGCTCGATACTGCCGGCAAGAGCGGCGGCTCGTTGCTGGACCATTTGTCCCTCGATACGCTTGCCCGCTTTGTCGCTGCCGCCAAGGGCGAAGGCCTGACCGTAGGTCTGGCAGGCTCGCTCAAGGCAAACCATGTGCCGCAGCTGCTCGGGCTCGGCCCCGACCTGCTCGGCTTTCGCAGCGCGCTATGCTGGGGCCGGGTGCGTGCTCAGCCCCTCGATCCACTCGCCTGCGCGGCGATCCGGGCGCTCATCCCGCAACCGCGGCGCGCTTTGCCGAAGGCGGACTTGTTGCCGGAGGCAGACTTGTTGCCGCAGGCGGACTTGGCCGACCTCGCCCCGCAAGCGCTATACTAGAAGCGCGCGGGTTTGCGCCGCAACGGAGCCTTTGGCGATGGCGGAACAGCGACTGAAGGGTGCAGAGCCCAAGGGCGTGGAGCCCAAGAGGGCAGAGCCCAAGAGCGCCCCTGACGCGGCGAAGGCCTTCGACCGCATCTTCATCCACGACCTCGTGCTCGACGTCGAGATCGGCGTCTACACCAACGAGAAGGGCGTGACCCAGCGCGTGCGTTTCTCCGTCGATGTCGACCTCAAGCCCGCAACCGGCGCCCTCGAAGACGATATCGGCCGCGCTTTCGACTACGATACGATCATCAAGGGCATCAAAACCATCATCGCCCGAGGTCACATCAATCTGGTCGAGACCTTGGCCGAGGAGGTGGCGCGCCAATGTCTCGCCCATCCGCGCGCGGCCTCCGTTACGGTCAGAATAGAGAAGCTCGACAAGGAGCCCGGCGCCGTCGGCGTCGAGATCATGCGCTCCAAGGCGAGGGCCTGACCCGTGGGCGCCCATACATTGCCGGCGGCGCACGCACCGCTTGCAGCGGAAGCGCGACCCATCGTGGTGAAGCTCGGTGGCAGCGTGGTGCGCTCGGCCGAGCTCATGCCCTGGCTCGACGCCATCGCCGCGGCGCCTCAACCCATCATCGTCGTGCCGGGGGGAGGGGCCTTGGCCGATGAGGTGCGCGCCTGCCAGGAGCGTCTGGGCTTCGGCGATCCTTCCGCCCACCGCATGGCGCTCCTCGCCATGGATCAGCTCGCCTGGGCGGTGGCGGGATTGCGGCAAGGCTTCGAGGTGGGCGCCACCGAGGACGATCTGCGGGCCGCGCTCGGCCGAGGCTCGGTCGGCGTCTGGGCGCCTTACGCGCTGATCTCAGAGCGGAACGACCTCGAGGAATCCTGGCGGCTCACCTCCGACAGCCTCGCGCTCTGGCTCGCGGGCCAGATCGGGGCGGCGCGCTGCTATCTGATCAAGTCCATCGTCCGCCGGAAGACGCGCATGGGCGCCGAGCAGCTTGCGCGCGAAGGCATTGTCGATGCCGCCTTTCCCGCCATGCTGAAGGAGGCCCGCGTTCCCGCCTCGCTGCTTGGCCGCGGCGATCAAGTGGCGTTTGCCGCCTGCCTCGCCGGGCCTGCATCGGCCTCCTCCTGCGGCGCCGAGATCGACTAGAGCAAGGTTCGTTCGACTCGAATCAGTGCGCCTCAAATGACCCCTCACCCTTTCCGCCATGCGACTTGCAAGCGCTGCGCGCACAAGATCGCGGCGAAAAGCCCTCTCCCACAAGGGGCGAGGATCCCCTCTCCCCTCGTGGGAGGGTGGCGCGACGCCGGACATGTCCGGGGTCGCGCCGGGTGAGGGGTCTTCAGCATCGGTTCGATCCGAATGGATTTTGCCCTAACCCAGCAATGAAGCGAGGCGCCCTCGCGCGCGTTCACGGGGACTGGTCACGCAGCCGCCCAAACGCTTCCGCAAAACTTATGCTCTTGTTCTTCATCGACAGAGCCTCTGACCAGTCCACCAGGCCTCGCAGCAACGCCGCGTGTCGCCGCGACAGGCCCGGGCTCGCCGGCAACGCGACTTGCCGCACAGACGCCAGAGCTCGAGCAGCTGGGCGGCGAGTTGCCTCGCGGCGCGCCATGAGCGGCGATTTGACAACGCCGGGCCGTGCTTTCCATCGCAATATGAAGGCCCTTTCTGGCCGCGACTTCGCTCGTCTGGTCGAGCGGCGCGGCTGGACGCTGCTCCGCGTGAACGGTAGCCACCACATCTATGGCAAGTCCGGGAGCGTCATCCGCCTCTCAATTCGGATCCATGGCAATCGCTCGCTCAAGATCGGGCTGTTGCGGCATTTGGCGAAGCTTGCAGAAATTGAGGACGAGGGGTTGAACTGAACCACACCTCTTCTCGTGCGTCATGGCCGGGCTTGACCCGGCCATCCACGATTTGAAGGATCAGGCCGCCTTCAGCCGTTCCATCTCGGACTCGAATTCGAAGCGCAATTGCGCGGCCTCCTCCTCCGGCAGCCACAGCGTCATCTGCGGAAAGATGGTGCGATCAAGCGAAGCGCGTCCCCATGGCAGTTCCTGAGCCGCACGCACATCCACGAGGATTTTATGCAGCCTCGCGCGCACGGAGTCGATGTCGGGCCAGTAAGTGGGAGTCTCGGCCTCCTCGCCGAACAGGTCGGCCTGCGCCTCGGCTTCGAATAGGTCTGCGTGGTTACGGCGCATCATACGCCCGATGATGCGCCAACCGAGGAACCGGCGCGAGGTCTTCGCCAGACGTATCCTCAACTCGTCATGGCCGGGCCCAAGCCCGGCCATGACGTCCTCTTTTTTTGGTCAACCCGGAGGTGGCTGGCTCTCGCCCTCAAGCGACGCGCGGGTTAGAACGGGTGGGAAGGCTTAAGAGCGCGACGATCATGGCTGAAAGCATCCTGTTCCTGACCGGACATCTGGCGCGGCCGCGGCTCGAGGCCGTGCTCGAAGCCATGCGGGCGAGCTTCGCCTGGAAGGTGCTCGATATCGGGGTCAAGGTCGCGGCGCTGATGACCGAGGAGATCATCGCCCGCCGCCTGCCGCAGCCGGTCGAGGCCGACACGGTCATGCTGCCCGGCCGCTGCCGCGCCGACCTCGACCGCTTGAGCGCGCGCTTCGGCGTGCCCTTCTTGCGCGGGCCCGACGAGCTCAAGGACCTTCCCCTCTTTTTCGGCCGCGCGCGCAAGGCCGCCGACATGACCAAATACGACATCCAGATCTTCGCCGAGATCGTCGATGCCTCGGCGCTTGCCGTCGACGCCATCGCCAAGCGTGCCAATATTTATGTGCGAAGCGGCGCCAATGTGATCGATCTCGGCTGCCTGCCCGACACGCCCTTTCCCCATCTCGAGGAGGCGATCGGCGCGCTGAAGGAGAAGGGCTATCAGGTGAGCGTCGATTCGGCTGACCCCGACGAGCTGCTGCGCGGCGGCAAGGCCGGCGCCGATTACCTGCTGAGCCTCAACGAGGCGACGCTACACATCGCCGACGAGGTCGCCTCGGTGCCCGTGCTCATCCCCAAGGACCATGGCGACATGGCATCGCTCTACCGCGCCATGGATGCGCTCGACGCTAAGGGGCGCAACTATCTCGTCGATCCGGTCCTCGATCCCATCAATTTCGGTTTTACGCGCTCGCTCGAACGCTACGCGCAAGTCCGCCGCGAGCGGCCCGATGCCGAGATGCTGATGGGCACCGGCAACCTCACCGAGCTGACCGACGCCGACACCACCGGCATCACCGCCGTCTTGCTCGGCATCGCCTCTGAGCTCCACATCAAAAACGTGCTGGTGGTGCAGGTGAGCCCGCACACGCGCCGTACCGTCGAGGAGCACGACCTCGCCCGCCGCATCATGTATGCCAGCCGCGCCGAGCAGGAGTTGCCCAAGGACTATGCCGACGGGCTCCTTGCCTTGCATTCGCGCCGGCCCTTCCTGCAGACGCCAGAGGAGATCGCGCAAGCCGCGCGCGAGGTGCGCGACAGGAATTTCCGCATCGAGATCGCCGAGGACGGCATCCATGTCTATAACCGCGACGGGCATCACGTGGCGCAAGACGCCTTCGCCCTCTTTGACAAGCTTGGCGTCGATAGCGACGGGCCCCACGCCTTCTATCTCGGCGCCGAGCTGGCCCGTGCCGAGATCGCCTGGCGCCTTGCCAAGCGCTACGCTCAGGACGAGCCGCTCGATTGGGGCGTCGCCGCCGACGCGCCGGCAGAGGACAAGACCAGGCTCAAAGAGGCCGGCCACACCCTGATCGCCAAGAAGAAGAGCAAAGCCTCGTGACAGCGCTTAAGGCTGAGCCGCCATGCCGATGATCCGCGAGACCATCGTCACCACCCTCAACGAGGAGGGCAGGGTGCATATCGCGCCGCTCGGTCTCATCGCCGAGTCCCTAGGCGCCGACGGCGAGGGCTGGATCATCGCCCCGTTCCGCCCCTCGGCGACGCTCGACAATCTCCGCACCACGCCCTACGCGGTGGCCAATTTCACCGACGACGTCCTCATCTTCGCAAGTTGCCTCGTGGGGCAGAAGGATTGGCCGACGCGGGCATCCACCCACGTGCCCGGCGCCGTGCTGGAAGGAGCGCTCGCTCATGCAGAGCTTCGGGTCGACCATGTCGAGGAGGATGAGCAAAGGCCGCGCTTCCACTGCCGCGTTGTGCATGAGGCGAGCCACGCCCCGTTCAAGGGCTTCAACCGGGCACAAGGAGCGGTGATCGAGGCCGCGATCCTCGCCAGCCGCCTGCATATGCTGTCGCGCGAGAAGGTCGAGCGCGAGCTGGGCTATCTGCAGATCGCCGTGGAGAAGACGGCGGGCCCGCGCGAGCACCAGGCGTGGCGGCTCCTCATCGAGAAGATCGAGGACCACTACAAGCACGCCCCGCCTGAGCCGCGCTGAGGTCAACGCGCTCCATACTCTCGTCCCCACATGGATTTGGACTGACCATGCAGCTTCAAGGGATCGATTGGGTCGTCGTGGCGGTCTACGGCGTCGCCAGTCTTATCATCGGCCTCGTGTTCACCAAGCGTGCTGGCCGCAATCTCGAGCAATACTTCCTGTCCGGCCGCAAGTTGCCGTGGTGGCTGCTCGGCACCTCGATGGTGGCGACCACCTTCTCGACCGACACGCCGAACCTTGTTACCGACATGGTGCGGACCGGCGGCGTCAGCATGAATTGGCTGTGGTGGGCTTTTCTCATCACCGGAATGCTGACCGTGTTCTTTTACGCCAAGCTCTGGCGGCGATCCGGCGCCCTGACCGACATCAACTTCTACGAGTTGCGCTACTCAGGAGCCCCGGCCGCCTTCCTGCGTGGCTTCCGCGCGATCTATCTCGGCGTCTTCTTCAACATCATGATCATGGCGACGGTCACGCTCGCCGCCATCAAGATCGCGGGCGTGTTGCTCGGCCTCGATCCGTACATCACCGTCGTGCTCGCGGCGCTGATCACCATGGTCTACTCCACGACGGCGGGCCTATGGGGCGTTGTGGTGACCGATTTTTTCCAGTTCGGGCTGGCGATGATCGGCTCGATGGCGGCCGCCTACTACGCCGTCTCACAACCAAGCGTCGGCGGGCTAACCGGCTTGATGTCCAGTCCCCTGGTGAAGGGCAAGCTGGCGCTTTTGCCCGATTTCTCCGATGCCACTGCCGTGCTCGCCGTGCTCATCGTGCCGCTCGCCGTGCAGTGGTGGAGCACGTGGTATCCGGGCTCAGAGCCGGGAGGTGGCGGCTACATCGCGCAGCGCATGCTGGCGGCGCGCAATGAGAAGCAAGCCATGGCGGCGACGCTGTGGTTCAACATTGCGCATTACGCCTTGCGGCCTTGGCCCTGGATCCTGGTCGCGCTCGCCTCGCTCATCGTGTACCCGGAGCTATCCGACATCCAGGCGCGCTTTCCCCACCTCGATCCCTCGATCGTCCGGCACGACCTTGCTTATCCGGCAATGCTCGTTTTCGTGCCGCACGGTCTGCTCGGGCTGGTCGTGGCCTCGCTTGCGGCCGCCTACATGTCGACCATCAGCACGCATCTCAATTGGGGCGCGTCCTACGTCGTTGATGACGTCTACCGCCGCTTCATCCAGCCCAACGCGTCGCAGTCGCATTACGTCAATGTTGGCCGTGGCGTGACGGTCGCGCTCATGATCCTCGCCTGCCTCATCGCGCTTTGGCTCCACAATGCGATGCAGGCGTTTCAGATCCTGCTTCAGATCGGGGCCGGCACCGGTCTCATCTTCCTGTTGCGCTGGTACTGGTGGCGCATCAATGCGTGGGGCGAGATCGCCGCGATGGTGATCTCGTTCCTGCTCGCGGCCTATTTGCATTTCGGCCATGCGCGGCTCGGCTTTGCGCCGCTTCATCCGGCCGCCGCGCTGGTGATCGCGGTGCTGGTGACGACCGTCGGCTGGCTGGCCGTGACGCTGCTTACGCCGCCCACCGATCGCGCCGTGCTTCAGTCATTTTACGACAAGATCCGCCCGGCCCCCGCAGGGTGGCGCCGCGCCGTGGATACGAGCGGCAGGGAAGAGGTGGGTGGTGATATCGCAGCTTCGTTTCTTGCCTGGTTTCTCGGCTGTCTCTTTGTTTACGCGACATTGTTTGCGACCGGATATCTGCTCTACGGGCGCCTCGACATCGGCCTTCTTTGCGCAGCCGTCGCCATCGCCGCGGCTTTGGGCCTCTGGCATGTTATCCCCAGGATAGGGTTCTGGACGGGCTGAACCTCCTCTATAGACGATCCGACAAAGCATCGTGAGGAGCGCGGCGATGACCGGGTTGAAAGACGTTAGGGGAACTGCGTTCGTCGTGGCCGAGTTCCGCGCCCGCGAGAATGAGCAACCCCATCCGCTCTACGTCGATCCGGTGGTCCATATCTTCCTCGACGACAGGACAAAAACGGCAGCTGCCGCGATCCGCGCCGACTTTCCCGCCGGAGAGAAAATGCCGCGGCTACGAACCCGCTACTTCGACGACCGGCTGGACGAGCGCATCGCCGACGGCTGCAAGCAGGTGGTCATCCTCGGCTCCGGGCTCGACACGCGACCCGTGCGCAAGCGCGCGCCGGGCGTCGCCTATTTCGAGATCGACGATGCCAACACGTTGAGCTTCAAGAAGGAACGGTATGCGGAGAACGGAATCGATGCCCCGGTGAATTTCATTCCCGGCGATTATGTCGCCGCCGGCGTGCTCCCTCTGCTTGCGCGCGGCGGCTTCGACACCGACCTGCCGAGCTTCTTCATCTGGGAAGGTAATACGATGTATCTGACACGCGCGGCGGCTATGAAGGTCTTGGATGACCTCAGAGGGGGCGTGCGCAATTTCAGTATCTCGTTCGACTATATGGACGAGGCAGTGGTCGCACGAGCAACCGGGGACCCGCAGACCACGGGCTTCGTCGAGCGCTTCGCCGCCATGGGCGCGCCCTGGCTTTTCGGCATCGACGATCTCGGAGCCATCGCGGACGAAGCCAGCATGACGATCGCCGACGCTGTGGCGGTTGGCGAGCTGCATCGAACCTGTTGGCCACGCGAGCCGTTAGACTCGATCATTTACGAGCACTACTCGCTCTGCACGCTGAAGCCTTGCGCCGCGTGAGCGAGGGCCGAGCGCCCGTCACTCATGCGATCCTGGGTGCGCTACCGCGGTCCGACGTAGGGATTGTTGTAGCGCGCATCCACGCAGTGATCGCCGTCCCAGTAGCGGTATTGGCCGCAGCTCACCGGACGCACGGGCACGATCATCACCGTCGGCTCGTTTAGGACCGGCGCCTCCTCGACGACCACGGGCGGCGTGACGACGACTTGGCCAGGGTAATAGCCATGAGTCCGATAGTATCGGCGCCAGTAGTCGACCTTCTCGATGGCGCTCGGAGCGGCGTCGAAGGCAGAGACGGCCGGCACAGGGCCTGCCATGGCGGAGCTTGCCGCAAGTCCGAGGATCATGCCACCGGCCAGCAACGCCGTCGTCAGAATGAAGATTTGACGCATAGGACGCTCCGTTCTTTCGCTTCGTGTGGATTGACTATGACTGGCCTTGAAGGGAGGCCGCAAGGCGCGTGCCGACCGAGGCGAGCAGAAGCTCGTAGGCCCGGTCGACGATCTCGTCGAGGGACTTGGTCCTGGCAAACATCGCCCTGGCCTCGCGCAAGAACTCCTCGCGGCTCGGCATATGAGGCAGATGCAGGGTCGTCAGCACCTCGGCCGCGCGGTGTTGCGTGCGCGTCAGCGTTTCCCGAAGCGCCGACAGCTCGGGGCCATGGAGCGCCGACGCGATGGCAGCGGCGATGCGCTCGGAATTGAAATGCGCCGCGAGCTGCTCGGCCGCCCGGTTGATGACGGCCATGCCGAGCCGTTGCTCGTTGCGCAGCACCTGCTCGGGCGGTGTCCTCAGGTCCCAAACGATGCCGAGCCAGGACAGTGCCCGCAGGAGGTAATAGGTCGGGTCGATCTCCCACCAGCGGAAGCCTTGGCGGACGCTGCTTTGGAAGGCGTGGTGGTTGTTGTGCCAGCCCTCGCCCATGGTGAACAGGGCCAACAGCCAGTTGTTGCGAGAATCATCCCCCGTTACGTAGCGGGTGCTGCCGCTCACATGGGCCAGCGAATTGATGCAGAAGGTCGCGTGGTAGACGAGCACCGTGCTCCACAGGAAACCGACCACCAAGCCAGACCACCCGGCGGCGACAAAGCAGAGAACGCCGAGAACGATGGGTGGCACGAGCTCATATCTGTGCAGCCACATCAGCTCGGGGTAGCGCATTAGATCGGCAACCTTCCCAAAGTCGGCGAAGTCGTGTTTCCGGGAGAAGATCCATCCCATGTGGCTGTAGACGAAACCCTTGTGCCGCGGTGAGTGCACGTCCTCTCCGGTATCGGAATGCAAATGGTGATGCCGATGTTTGGACGCCCACCACAGCACGCTCTTCTGGGCGCTGCTCTGGGCGAGGAAGGCGAGGAGGAATTGAAACACCCGGCTAGTCGAGTAGGCGCGGTGCGAGAACAGGCGGTGGTAGCCGGCCCCGATGGAAAAGATGCGCAACCAGTAGAGCGCCACGCAAATCGCCACGGCTGCCCAGGTGACACCCGACCAGATCGCCGCGAAACAGGCTAGATGGACGATGACGAAGGGAATGGCGGACGGATAGATGATGTCGTCATGCTCGTCATCAACGTCGATATCGGGGGACATGTTGGCTCCTTGGCCTGTCTTTCGACCTCTTATTTAGTGTGCGTCGCGAAAAAAGACTAGCACGCGTAAACTGTATCAACTGAAACGTCCGCTTTGGGTGCAAAGCCGAAATTGCCCTGTCACCCCGGAATTTGTCGCTCAGCAAGGACCGCGACGGCGACGGCAGGCGCACAGCGGGCGGCCATCTCGCGCTGCCCGGGCGCGCCCTCGATGATCTCCGAAAAGTTGCGATAGGGGCGGTCAAGCCGTTGCGCGAGACGCTTCGCCACGAATCGCCCGCAGCCGGCACCGATCACAGCCCCGTCCGCGCCAAGCCTCTCTCGCGCCGTCAGCGCCAGGGCGGCGGATTCGAGCTGCGCCAGTTGGCAATCGGCGAAATGGCGGGCAATCGCGATCCACTCGGCAAGCTCGGCCTCGCTCCCGTCACGGCCAAGCATGCGGGCAAGCCGGGCGGCGCTTTCGGCCGCTGTTTTCCCGCGCAGATCGGCGGTGGGGTAGGGGTCTGCGTCGGCGGGCAGCTCCCCAAGCAGACGCCACACGTCGGCCATGGTGGCGAAACGCTCCGCCGCGATCCTCTGCGAGCGCCCCTTGAACGGCGCGTCTTGTGCCACCGCCATCACCGGCGTGCGCACGACCCCGGTATAGACGAGCTCGCCCTCGGCGAGCCGCTCGCCATCGGTATAGGCACGCGCCGCGGGCGCCCCGGACTTGATCGGGATGAGGTCGGTGGTGGTGGTGCCGGCGTCGACCAAGAGCCCCTCGGGAAAATGTCCGGCGACGAGCGTGGCGCTCGCATGCCAATTGGCAGAGGCCACGTCGAGTGCGCGTTCCACCGCCTGGCCGGCATCGAGAAAGCCGGCTCTCCCTCCATAATAGATCGTGTTTTCGCCGGTTGCTTTGCGCATCAGCGCCACGAGATAGGCGACGCCCTCGGCGCGATCTTGAAATACGTCGGAGAGTTCGCCGGTCATGGTGACGGCGTGCCTCGTACCGGCGTCAGATGGGCAGAGCTCTAGCGCCTTCTCGAGCGCAGCGTCGAACTTGCTGCTGTCTTGACTTACGGGGCAGGGGAGCTGCGCCACATGGGTGATATGTCCCCTTTCGGCGCGGGCAAGCTTCACATTGGCGCCGCCCAGATCCCACCCGATGACGCCGGTCATTTTGTCCTCTTGTCGTCTGGGGAGCTCTATTCAAGTTCGTCGGTTTAGAGCAGACTCCAAGAAACCCACTCTGTCATGCCCGGCTTCATGCCGGGCATCCACGTCTTGGGCTTAGGGTCAGTGACGTGGATGGCCGGGTCAAGCCCGGCCATGACGCGTAGAGTCTTGAAGTGCTGGAAACCAAACTTCCTTGGAAGCCCTGATGAGCAATTTCACTGTCATCCCGGCGCTGGATCTCAAAGGCGGTGCCGTCGTCCATGCCGTTGCCGGCGACCGTGCCGACTACCGTCCGATCGTGAGCCCCTTCGGCTCGGCCGACGACCCGGCGGCGATCGCCCGCGGGCTGCTCGCCGCCACCGGCTCCTCCGCTCTCTATATCGCCGATCTCGACGCCATCGCCGGCATCGGCAATCATTTCGAGCTGGTGCGCGGGCTTTCCTATGCGCTGCCTGGCGCCACGCTGTGGATCGACGCCGGCTTCTCCGACGTTGCCGATTGCGCCTTCTGGCTGCCGCTTGGCGCCACGCTGGTGATCGGCAGCGAGAGCTTGGCGGCCGTCGACGACTGGCAGGAGATTCATGGCGCGTTCGGCGAGAACGTCGTGCTGTCCCTCGATTTCGGCACTGACGGCGGCCGCGGTCCCGAGCCGCTGTTCGGCGACCCTGCGCTCTGGCCCACGCGGCTCATCGCCATGGATTTGACCCGCGTCGGTACCGACACCGGCCCCGATGTCGATCGGCTCAAAGCCATAATCGAGGCGGCGGGGTCGTGCGCCGTGTTTGCCGCTGGTGGCGTGCGCAGCGCGAACGACCTAGCCGCCATCGCGGCGTTGCGGGCGCAAGGCGCGGTGATCGCCACGGCGCTGCACTCAAAGGCGGTCACGCAAAATGAGATCGCCGCCCTCTTGCGAGAGCGGCGACCGTAATCGAGAGGGCGCGGAAACGCCCTTCCATTAGAAACCCAGCTTTTGGAGCCACCGCCGAATCGGGCCCGGACCGCCGTCTTTGCCGGGTTGCCCCCGACCTGGGGGTTCTCCCTTTCAACCGGCAGCGAACGGGTGGTGCGCTGCGTCCTTCTTCGCAGTGACGGTGGACGCCTTAGGCTCGCCCTTGACGGCGCTGGCGATAGCTTCCTTGACGGCGCGATAGTTGAAGTCTTGGATCTTCTTGTCGTCCTTGGCTTCCCAATGGATGAACACGCCGACTGTGATGAACAGATCGTCGGCCTCGTTGGCGGGGATGACGCCTTCGGCGACGGAATCGGCGACCGCCTTGGCCACGGCGTATTGCGCCGGCCCGAACATCTGCACCGCCTGCCGTGCGTCCTTGATCGTCACCTTGTTGTAAAGGATCGTCGGGGGCTTGGTCATAAGGTTCGGCGCGATAACCGCGAGCAGGGTGGTGAAGCCGTCCTTGTTGTTGGTCAGCGAGTTGCAGAACGCCTGTTCGACGGCGCCGCCCCGCGGACCAAGCATCAAGTCGACGTGGGCAACCTCGTTACCATCGCCGACGAGCGATTCGCCTACACAAGTACCACTGATTTTGGGCATGAAACCCCCTCCCTAATGGGCTGATTACAACGTTACAAAAGACGAGGCGCTGCGGTGACACCGCCGCTGGAAGCGGCTTGGCGCAACCGCCTCCGTCCGCAACTCCTGGTTAGAGCTCCGCAGGGAGAACATAAGCCGGGGCCTGAAGGATCGGCAAGTCGATTGTTCGACGCGGTGAAGGGCAGGTTTCCAAGCCTAACGTGGCATTTCGAGCGCGTCGAGCGATGCAGCGAACAGTGTCGCGACCGTCAGATCGGCGGATGTGCCGGGGTTTAGCCCACGCTCTTTGAGCGCGCGGTCGAAGGCCGCGAGCGGACCCGCCATGGCTTCGGGCGCCTCGATTTGCTTCAGGCCTGCTTCGATCGGACGGGCCTCTTCGAGCAAGTGGGCGGCGGCTCCGGCCCCGAATTTCCGCTCGATCAGGGTGTCGGGGACGTGCGCCAGGAAGCCAAGATAGACGCGCGTCACCACCCAGGGCTGCTCGCCCCAGCGCTCGCGCCCGTGCTTCAGCCATTTGAGACCAAGATCGAAGATATCGGCGAAGGCATGGGTGTAATTCCAGGCGATTCGGTCGCGGGTCTCCGCCGCCTCCATGGCCTCGAGCAGGGTCACACCGGGCTCTGAGGCAACGTCATGCTGAGGCGCCTCGCCGAGGCCGCCTGGTGCGGCCTGGCGGATCGCCCGGTAGGCTTCGCGCGCGTCATCGACGCTGAGCCCTTCAAGGATGCGGGCGAGTCGGCTGTGCAGATCGCCGCCGCGACGATCGAGAGCGGCCCCCGCGAGCGGTGCGGCCAAGAGGATAATGCCGAGATTGGTATTTTGCCCGACGGCGCGTTGCGTCGCCTCCACGGCAAGCCGAATGCGTGTGCCGACTGAAATTCCCTTTTGTCCGATGATGGGCGCGGCCGCTGCGGCACTCGCCTCGAAGTCTGCGACGCTCATGCGGTGACCGTCGCCGAAGCGATGCACGTTGCCGGGCTTCAGCGCACCAAGCTCGGCGAGGCAGGACTCATGGAAGCTTCGCGAGATGGCCTCGGGCTTTGACGGCCTGGTCAAGCGCCCTCTTGGCCCTTGAGGCGCGCCGGCGGAAGTGCTGCGTCGAGGAAGGCATCGACCAGATGATCGGCGATGGCGAGGCGGTTCACACGCTGCAACCCGTTCCAGGCGGGCATCGAGTTCACCTCGAGCACAAGGAAGCGTCCGTCAGCCGCCTGGATGATGTCGACCCCGGCATAGTCGGCCCCGACGCACGACGCAGCACACACCGCAAGCTCGACGAGCTCATGGCTGGCGATGGCCGCCTTGGCGCGCGCGCCCTGCTTGATATTGGTGATCCAGCTCGATCCATGTCTGATCATGGAGGCGATGACGTGGCCGGAGCACACGAACAGCCGCCAATCCTGGTGGTGCTCCTGCGCCGGCGGAACGAACTCTTGCAAATAATAGACCCCGTTCACCTCCTCCGGCGAGGCGAGATCGGCAAGCGCGGTGATGAGCCGCAAGCCTTTGCCTTGCGCCCCGAACAGCGGCTTCTGCACGAGCTTCCGTCCCTCGCAAAGCAAGGCGGCCGCAATCTCTTCGGCCTCGGCCCGATTGACGCTGGCAAAGGTGCGCGGCGTGGGCACCCCGGCGCGCTCGAGGAAGAAGGTGGTCGTGGACTTGTCGACGCAGCGCTCGATGGCGCGGGCGTCGTTCCACACCGTCACGCCGAGCTCGCGGAGCGCATGCAGCACGCCGAGATAGAGCGTGACCTCCTGGAAGCTGCCCCCCGGCACGAAGCGGACGAACGCGCCCTCAGGCAGGCGGTCGCCAAGCCCGGGGATGGCAAGCCCGGTCGCCGTGTCGCTGGAGAAACCGCAAGCGTTGAGCGGCGCCAGCAGAGGCTTAAGCCCGCGCCGCTTGAAGGCTTTAAGCAGAGTGCGCCCGTGCCAGTCTCGCCCATCGCCGAACATCACGATGCTGGCGTCGTCAGGGCTTTCCGCGCGCATGGCGGTTACGAGAAGGAGCGTGAGAGGACGGCGGTGTCGATGCGTCCGCCCTCGAAGCTCTTCCCGGTCTTGAGCGACGTCACGGTCACCATGGCCGGGCTGAACAGCATGCGGTCGATCGCATAGAAATCGCCCTTCACGGCGGCGAAGATGTCGGCGAAGGGCTTGCCGTAGTCCTTGGCCTTGAGGCTCGGCAGGTTCTCTGCCAAGCCCTTAGCTTCCTTTGCCCCCCCGCTGACGAAGAGGAGCGCGCGCCCGCCATAGATGATGGCGTCGTTGGTGCGGCCCATGGCGACCGCGAAGTCGGGAGAGGGCGGCGGCAGCGGCGCGGTGGCAATGCCGTCGATGATGTGGTTCAGCGGGAAGTGCAGCTCGTGCGCCTTGTGCAGCGCGACCTCCAGGCAGCGCGCGGCGATTTGCACGGTGCCGGCCAGGCTCGAGGTCGGCGCATAGATGAAGGTGAGGCGGTTAGGCGGCAGCTTGCAGGCCTTGGCAACCACCTCGACCAGCCCCGCCGGCGGCGCGCGGTCGGCTTCGAGCACGAGGGTGGCACTGGCGGCCTTGTCGCGATAGCCGAGCTCATCGAACAACTTCTCGGAGGAGCCGATGGCCCGGGCAGGGCCAGAGCCAAGCACGTTGTATTTCTTGCCGTTGTCGTCGACGGAAAGGCTCCAGCCAGCATATTGCGAGCCGAGACAGGCTAGCACCGGCTGGCTCGTATGCACGGTCACCACGAACGGCCATGAGCTTTCCGTATTGGTGACTTCGAGCGCCACGCGCCCGAGCCCGCCGAGACAGATTTCGGCGATACGCCGGCCGGCTTCCAGGCCGCCTACGGCGCGGACGCCGCAATCGATGCGGCACTCTCCGAGCGTTCCCCGCGACACCTGGACACGCAGGGCGTCGGCGTCATCGATGAGAGCTTGGACGAGGGGCTCAACCTTGGCGTTGACGCTCGGCCAATCCATTTGACGCGTTAGGCTCCCTTCGCCTTGTTTGTTCACCGGTCTTCTCCCCCCTGCTCAAACTCTTGAAACTGGCCAGGACTTTTCTGATTCTTCCCTCGACCAGGCGCTTGGCGCGAGCTTTTGTCTCGGCGCGGGCCAGTACAGTGCATATCGGACGGTTTTTGTCGATCCATTCCGATGGCTTAGGCCGGTCGGCCACCCAGTCTGGCCAAATCATGTCCGCAGGCACCACGACGTCCGTGGGGGCATAGACGATAGAAGAGGCCAAGGCATCATCGAATTTGAGGCCGGCGCGCGGAAGCTTTCGCTTGATCGCCGCGTCGAGATGGAGGCGGAGGAGGGGCGTCGCGCCCGCGTCGAAGACATCGAGCGTCGCGCCTGGGCGCGGGTTGATCTCAAGCAGAAGGGCGTGACCTTCGCTCACTATGAAATCGGCGGAGGCGAGCCCCTTGATCTTGAAGGCTTCGGCCGCGCGTTTGACGGCTGAGGTCATCTGCCGCGCCATTCCCGTGGGTAATGTTGCCGGCTGCACCGCCCCGCCATAGCGCCAAAGGCTCCGCTCGGAGGGCGCCGTCCACTGCTCGCTGAAGCCAAGGACTCGGGCGGCGCTCCCGTCGGCGACGAAGAGCGCCGACACGGCGCGTCCTTTGACCCGTTGCTGGTAATAGACGTAGCGCCCGTCCTGCCCGAGCCGGCTCGCGACGATGTGGCTCCCGCCCGCGCCACCCCTTCGCTTGGCGAGCCAGCCTTCTCCTCCTGCTGGACGTTCGGTCGCCGTCAGGGGGTGCGCAATGCCGAGACGATCGAGCTCGGCGAAGAAGCTCTCTGGCGCCTTGATACGCTCGACCGTTGCCGCGGCATTGCCGAGCAGCGGCCAACGCTCGGCGATCTGCGTCAAAAGACGCGGGCGGTCCTCGAAGCCTGAGCCGTAGACGAGCCCGAGAATGGGGGATGGCGCGGCCTCAGCCAGCGCCTCGAGCGCCGGCCCCAGGCTCTGCCATCGCATTCCGCGTCCGATGTTGCCCTTGAGCTTGCGGCAGGAAGGCGCCAAAGCGCGGGTGTCGTCGTCGGCAAAGAAATCGGCGACCAGCGGCGTGAGCCCGGCGCGGATCGCCGAGGCGGCCAGGGCGCGACCCGAGATCGCCGCGATGAGCAGCGAGGCGGGCCTAGGAGGCGAGCTTCTGGGCAAGAGCGTAGGCATCCCGGAAATCGAGATAGAGCGGCCTCTCGGATTCGATCATCTGTCTGAACAGGCCCGCCTCGGTCCGGTATTTGACGTTGCCGACCGCGAGCGCGCCGATGCCGACCGCGCCGGTGCCAGGAATCGGCGTCCCGTCGTCGTTCACGCCCACGCCCTCGACGCCCGAAGGCGGCACGGCATTGACGTCGGACACGACGCGCAAGTGCTTGGCCTTTTTGAGCTGGTCCAGGGTGAGCAACCGTTTTCCTGCCGGGCCGGCGGCGAAGACCACCTCGGCCTCGCGCACGAGCTCGCTCTTCTGTTCCTCGGTGCCGCCGTCGGCATAAGCGATATTCACCGAGAAGCGTGCATTGGCCTCCTCGGCGAGCTTGCGCACCCGGTCCGGCCCGTCATAGCCGATCAGCGTCGCCGAGGCGCCATCGAGCGCGGCAATCACGGCCGAGGCGAAGCCCACCACGCCCGTTCCGCCGAAGACGGCAATGCGCCTTCCCTTGAGCTCGATCGAGAACGTGTCTCTGAGCGCTTTCTTGGCGATGGCGACCATGGCGGCAGCCGTGGTGAACGAGCCGGCGGGATCGGCGAAGACGGAGATCTCGAAGGGCGGCACCATGGCCGATTTGGCGCGCTTCATCATGTCGAGCGCCTCGATGGCGCGTTTGCCGCCGATGAACATCCCGGTGCGCCTCACCCCCTCGGGCCCGCGCGAGAAGATCGCGTCCTGCACGAGCCCGGTCACGTCCTCGATGGTGACGGAGGTGTAGGGGATGGTGACGTCGAAGCCCGCGTCGATGGCCATGTTTACGTCGAACGGGCTCATATGCTTGAGCGGCGTGAGCATGTGCAGAATGCGGAGGTGCGCCATGACCATATCGTCTCCCTGCTAGGGGTCGGCTTACGTGCTCCGCCGCTGATCGCGGTCTAAAGCCGTGCGCCGCCAATGCGCCGCTTTAGCACAACGGGGCAAAGCGTCTCAATTGCCGTGCCTTACGCGATTTCGCTTAAGTCGTCTCGATCTTCGCCCCCTCATTGCGCCCGCGCGCGAGCTCGAAGCGAAGGCCCGCATGCTGGGCGTGGGCCTGCGCTTCGGTGAGCAGAGCCTCGCCCTCCGACTGAGACGCCGCGAAGGCGAAGCCGGTCGGCCCCCAGGAGCTCTGGCCAAGTCCGGTCACGCCTTGGCTGCGGAGCCAATCGAGTGCTTGGCTGACACGCATGCTTTGGTAGGCCCCGCCTTGCAACGGCGCGAAATAGGCGCCCATGCACGCTTGCAGATAGCCGACCTGCTCGCAGAAGGTCTTGAAGTCGGTTTTGGCCAGGGCCGGGAGCGCGCCAAGCGTGACCCGCCGGTAAAGCTCCTCGGTCGCGCTCTGCGGAAAATCCGGAAGCGAGGTGAAGGCTGCCGTCTCCCTTTCTCCGGCGAGCCCCTTCGAGCCTGGGTCGAAGATCAGAAGCACACGCCAGTCGGCCGGGAAGGGAAGGTGGCTGATGAGGGGCGGCAGAGCGCCTTTGTGCGGACCGCCGTCGAGCACGGCGCCACCTAATGCGAAGGTGGCGATGCCGATTCCCGAGCGCGCCCCGCGCTGAAGACGCTGCGCGATCTCCTCCGGGGATAGCGGCATACCCTCAAGGGCGGCAAACGCTAAGCCGACCGCGAGCGCGAGCTGCGTGCCTGAGCCGAGGCCCGCATGCGGTGGGATGGCCTCCTCGAGGTGGAGCGCATAGGCGTCAGCGACACCGCAGCTCGCGGCGATGCTTCTGAGGTAGCGCCGGGCGCGCTCCTGATCCGGCCCGCTCACCTTGCGGGCTTGGGCGCGCTTGAGGACGAGCCGCGTCAGTGGCCGGTCCAGTGAAAGCCCGAACGAGCCGAAGGGTCTCTCGCCCCTGCCGCTTGGATCGAGAAACCCGAAATGCAGGCGTGCGGTTGCGGTTACGGCCGCTTGCCGCGACTTCGTGTGAGCTTCTCTCGCGCCTGGCGATTGAGCCGGAAAGGCCTCCATTGATCGGGTCGAAGCCTCTGCTATGCTCTGTTGAAGGAGAGGCGGTTACTCTTTCAAAAGACTGAGGCGATGGCAACGTCCGAGCGCACGTACAGCGATGCCGAGGTCGAGGAGCGGCTCAAGAGGGAGCTGCCCCATTGGTATCTCGAGGACGGCTGGATCAGGCGAAAATACAAGACCAATAGCTGGAAAGGCACGCTGATGGTGATCAACACGGTCGGCCATTTGTCGGAGGCCGCCTGGCACCATCCCGACATCACCGCCTCTTATGCGTGGGTCGAGGTGCGGTTGAAGAACCACGCGGCCAAAGGCATCACCGACAAGGACTTCACGCTCGCCAAGAAGATCGAGGACGTCGTCCACTGGCAGCCCGGCAAGGAAGAGAGCGCGCTCGAAGGCACCCCCGCCGACGACATGCGCTTCGCCTATATCAAGTACGACAAGCACAAGGGCTGAGCGTCGGCGCCGATCAGCGCGCGGCGGGCTGAGAGCTCAGGGGAAGGCCCCCGCTGCTCTCAGCCCACTGAAATCCTGCGCTAGTGCTTGATGCGGATCGATGACCGCTTCTTGAATATTTTCGGGGGCAGCGGCTGCGGGTTCAGCATGACTTCGTCGCCCTGGGACACGAATGCCACCTTTTCCTTCGGCGGCAGCGGCTGAGGATTGAGCATGACCGCGTCGAGGTTCTTGAAAGAGGCGGCGGAAGCGGTGAGCGAAACGAGCGGCAGGCCAAGGCCGAGGCCGAGAATCACGGAACCTATGAGAGTAAAGCTTTTCATGGTGGCGAACCCTCCGATTAAGCGCGTCGCCAATTGCGACGATCGAGAGCCTAGGCGGCGCGCCCTGAACGGACGCGGAATGGGCCGTACAGCCGCTGTTCATCTCTAGAGGCCCGCGGCAGCCCCGGAAATGCCTCCGTGGGCAGAGGATCGAAAGGATGAGCCCATTCGCGTGCTTGCGCCACTTGGGCCACCTGTTTAATGGTGCGCCGCTATGGCGCCGAAGCTAAAGGGGGATGGGGTCGAGGCGGCAGACGCGCTTCTGCGCGCGGCCCAGCTGCTCGACCGCGCGCGATTTCCGGTCATCGGCGGCCTTCTCACCGATATTGACGGGGCGGCAGCCGCTCTCGCCTTGGCCAAGAAGCTGTTTGCCTCCGCCCGTCTTCTTTTCAAGGACGGCGCCCTTGTGGTCAGGGAGGGTGAGGTCGTAAACGTCACCTGGGGCAAGACCTACCACGTCGCCCCAGCCGTGGACGCTCAGATCGAGCGGCGGCTCGCAGCCTTCTATGACCGCTATTACGGGGTCGATCCCTCAATTTTCCGCGCGCCGGCGCATCGCCGGACACCCTGACCGATTTGCGACGGTGCCATGTCTGAACTGAAGATCAAAGGCGTCACCATCGTCGAGACCTTCGCCGAGGCCTTCCCCATGGTCGGCACGCGGATCATCATCACCGCGCCCAGCCTCGAATGGGCGCTCATCGCCGCCCGCACCATGACCGGGTTCGCCACGTCGGTGATCGCCTGCGGCGCCGAGGCCGGTATCGAGCGGAACCTGACCCCCGACGAGACGCTCGACGGCCGTCCGGGCGTGGCGGTGCTGCTGTTCACCATGGACACCGAGAAGCTACAGCGTCAGCTGCGCAACCGCGTCGGCCAATGCGTGCTGACGAGCCCGGGCTCGGCCTGCTTCGCCGGGTTGAAGGCGGAGAAAAGCTTGAAGCTCGGCGCCTCGCTTCGCTTCTTCGGCGACGGCTGGCAAGTGTCGAAGAAAGTCGACGGCCGCCGCTTCTGGCGCATCCCGGTGATGGACGGCGAATTCGTCTGCGAGGAGAAAACCGGTTACACCAAGAAGGCCGTGGGTGGCGGCAATTTCCTCGTGCTCGGCAAGTCCCATGCCGCCGTGCTTGCCGCCTGCGAACGCGCAGTGAAGGCCATCGACGAAGTCCCTGAGGTGATCACGCCGTTCCCCGGCGGCATCGTGCGCTCGGGCTCCAAGGTCGGCTCCAAATATAAGGGCCAGATCGCCTCGACCAACGACGCCTATTGCCCGACCTTGAAGGCGGCGGTGAAAACGGCCTTGCCGCTCGACGTCGAGGCGGTGATGGAGATCGTCATCGACGGCTTGACGAAAGAGTCTATTGCCAAGGCGATGCGCGCCGGCATCCACGCCGTCGCCGAGGGCGGCGCCACGCAGGGGGTCACCCATGTTACCGCCGGCAACTATGGCGGCAATCTCGGTCCGCACCATTTCCACCTCAAGGAGATTATCGCGTGAGCGCGCTCACCTTCGAGCTCAAGGGCAAGCCTGGACAGCGGCTCGACCTTTCGCCGCTTACGCCCGCCCGCCTCAAGGACCTCAAGCCCAAGGATATCGAGGCTCTTGCGATCGGCACCACCCGCGTAGCGCTCACCGTCGGCGATCTGTTCAAGGTCAAAGGCGAGGACGCAAGCGCGCTCAGATTCGTCGGCACCGATGCGCGCTGCGACAAGATCGGGGCCGCCTTGACCGAGGGCGAGATCGTGGTCGAGGGCGATGCCGGAGCCTATCTCGGCGCCGCCATGAAGAACGGCAAGATCGAGGTCAAAGGCAGCGCCGGCGACCTGGCGGGCGCCAGCATGAGCGGCGGCAGCATCGCCATTGCCGGCGATGCCGGCGAGCGGGCGTGCGGCGTCTTCGTCGGCGATACGCTCGGCATGAAAGGCGGCCTCCTTACCATCGGCGGCAACGCCGGGCCGCTGCTCGGCGAGCGCATGCGCCGGGGCTTCGTCATCGTCGGCGGCAATGCCGGAGATTATGTGGGTGGGCGGATGATCGCCGGCACCATCCTGCTGAAGAGCAAGGTCGGCCGCTTCGCCGGATATGGACTTCGCCGCGGCACCCTGATCTTCATGGAGGAGCCGAAGGAGCTGCTGCCGACCTTCGGCGATTGCGGCGTGCTCGAATTCGACTATCTGCGCCTGCTGGAGCATTGGCTCCGCGAGACCGGCAGGCCCATCGCGCTTGGCGGCCGCGCGCGGCGGCTGATGGGCGACATGGCGGCGCTCGGCAAGGGCGAGATGCTGATCCTCGCCTGAAGTTGAGGTATTGGAATCCAACCAAATTGAGTCGTCATGCCCGGCCTTGTGCCGGGCATCCACGAATTGAGCTCCAACGAAAGACGTGGATGGCCGGGTCCAGCCCGGCCATGACGAGTTTGTGGTTTTGTCGAAGTTCGCCCATATGGGCTATGCTCGGCTCACGAGCGGATATCGTGATGATCGGCGATTGAGATGACCGCTTCCCCTTACGTCCTCCTCGACGACAGCCTGACGCCGGGCGGCAGGAGCCTGCTCTATACCGAGCCTGAGCGTGTCGTCTCCGCACACGAGCCGGGCGAGGTGGAAGCCGCGCTCGACGCGGTGTCGGCCGGACTGGCGCGCGGGCTTCACGCCGCGGGCTTCTTCTCCTACGAGCTCGGGCTTTGCCTTGAGACGAAACTGGAAGGCCTGCTCCCTGCCGGCCGCCGCGTGCCGCTGCTCTGGATCGGGCTCTTCGGCGCGCCTCGGCCTCTCGACGATACCGGCACCCGCGCCTGGCTTGAAGCGAACGGCGCTGCCGAGCGTGGCAAGATCTCGGACCTGCATCTCTCCTGGTCGCGCGAGCAATATGCCCAAGCCTTCAACGCGGTCGAGGACTACATCGCCGCCGGCGACGTCTATCAGATCAACCTCACGCTCAAATATCACTTCGCCTTCGAAGGCAATCCGGTCGCGCTCTATGCGGCGCTCAGGCGCAAGCAGCGCGTGGCCCACGGCGCGCTGATCGGCACGCCCGATCTCAACGTGCTGTCGCTGTCGCCTGAGCTCTTCTTCCGCCGTGAGGGAAAGCACATGTCGGCACGCCCGATGAAGGGCACCGCGCCACGAGGGCGCACGCCGCGGGAGGACGCGCGGCTGAAGACCTGGCTCGCCATGGACGAGAAGCAGCGCGCCGAGAACCTGATGATCGTCGATCTGCTGCGCAACGATCTTGGCCGCGTGGCCAAGATCGGCTCCGTCGAGGTGACCGACCTCTTCACCGTAGAGACCTACCGCTCGGTGCATCAGATGACCTCGGGCATCGAGGCCGAGCTCAGATCCGACATGGGGCTCAAGGACATGCTGTGCGCGCTCTTCCCGTGCGGCTCGGTCACCGGGGCGCCCAAGGTGCGCGCCATGGAGATCATCAGCGGGCTCGAGGGCGACGCACGCGGCGTCTATACCGGCGCTATCGGCCATATCGCGCCGTCCGGCGACGCCGAATTCAACGTGGCGATACGCACCGTGGTGCTCAACAAGAACGGGGGCGAGATGGGCATCGGCGGCGGCATCGTCGCCGACTCCAAGGAGGAGTCAGAGTTCGAGGAATGCCTGTTGAAGGCCCACTTCTTGACCAAGGTCGACGCGCCCTTCGAGCTGATCGAGACCTTGCGCTTCGAGAGCGGCAAGGGCTTCCATCTGCTCGAGCGGCATCTGGCGCGGCTGAAATCCT
>DASYIU010000076.1:0-3357 GCA_035997285.1 Methyloceanibacter sp.
GACCTGGATCATGCCGGTCGCCACGACCATCAGCAGGCCGATGCGGAGCAGCGATGCGTCGGGAAGCATCTCACGCTGCCTTGGGCTTGCCGAGCAGGTGATCGGAGATGATGCGCTGCTGGATCTCCGACGTGCCCTCGAAGATCTTGGTCAGCCGCGCATCGCGCCAGTAGCGTTCGACGGCATGGAGCGTGGTGTAGCCCGCGCCGCCCAGCACCTGCAGCGCCTCGGAGGTCACCCGTTCGGCCATCTCCGACGCGAAGAACTTCACCATCGCCGCCTCCTTGTCGCAGCGCCGCTTCTGGTCGATCTCGTCGCAGACGAAATACATCAGCTGGCGCGCCGCCTCGATCTCGGTCGCCATGCGGGCCAGCCGAAAGCGTGTGTTCTGGAACTCGCCGATCGCCTGGCCGAACTGCTGGCGCTCCAGGGCGTAGGCGGTGGCGTCCTCCAACGCACCGCGTGCCAGGCCGATGGCCCGGGCCGCGGTGTGGGCGCGGGCGCGCTCCAGCCCGGCGGAGATGTAGTAGAAGGCGCGGCCTTCCTCGCCGATCAGGGCGGAGGCGGGCAGGCGGCAATCGTCGAAGGCGAGCTCCCAGGTCTTCCAGCCGAAATAGCCGATCTTGGGGATCGGCGCACCCTTGACGCCAGGCGGCAGCGTGCCGCGCGGCTTCTCGATCAGGAACGACGACAGGCCGACATGCTTGCGCTTGGGGTCGGGCGATTCCGACGTGCGCGCCACCAGCATGATGTAATCGGCGCCGTCGGCGAAGGTGCACCAGTATTTGTTGCCGTTGATCACCCAATCGTCGCCGTCCTTGCGGGCACGGCAGGAGATGCTGCCGAGGTCGGAGCCGACATTGGGCTCCGACATCGCCGCCGCGCCCAGAAACTCGCCGCGCGCGGCACGCGGCAGGAAGACGGCGCGTTGCGCCTCGGTCATGCCACGGCCGGCGCTGAGGCCGTTGCCGCGGGCGATGACGGAGGCCACGCTCATCCAGGCGCGCGCCAGCTCTTCGGTGATCAGGCAATATTCGAAGACGCCCAGGCCCAGGCCGCCATACTGCTCGGGGATGACGATGCCGAAATAGCCCATGTCGGCCAGCTTCTGCAGAAGCTCGGGCGGCATGTCGCCCTTCTCGGGGTCGAGCTTGTTGGCGAGCGGCAGCACCTCCTTCATGGCGAAGGCGCGGGCCGTCTCCTGGATCAGCCGGCGCTCCTCGGTCATGTAGCCCATGGCATTTCTCCCATCATTGCCGCAGCATAGTAGCCAATTCACCGCTTTCCCGGAGACATTCCATGTCGAAGGCCCTGCTGGCCGCGCTTGCTTTCTTCCTCTCTGCGGCTTCCGCCCTCGCCGAGGATTGGCCCAGCAAGCCGATCACCGTGCTGATGGGCTTCCCGGCGGGTTCGGGCGTCGACGTGGTCGCGCGCATGCTGCAGCCCTCGCTCGAGAAGTCGCTCGGTCAGCGACTGGTGCTCGACTACAAGACCGGCGCCGGCGGCAACGTCGCCTCGGAGGTCGTCGCCAATGCCAGGCCCGACGGCTACACCTTCCTGCTGGGCACGGCGGCGACGCACGGCGTCAATCCGGCGCTCTATCCCCGGCTCAGCTTTGACGTCGAGGCCGACTTCACGCCGATCTCGACCCTGGTCGACGTCTCCAACGTGCTGGCGATCAATCCCGAAGTGATCGACGTCACGTCGGTGAAGGACTTCATCGCCAAGGTGAAGGCGGCGCCCGGCAAGTACAATTACGCCTCGACGGGCAACGGCACAGGCACGCATCTCGCGTTTGCCGAGTTCAACGCCAAGGCCGGCCTCGACATGGTCCACGTGCCCTATCGCGGCGGGCCTGACGCCATCCAGGCCGTGCTGAAAGGCGACGTGTGCTGCATCTTCAACCAGGTGCAGACCATCCTGCAGCATTATCGCGCCGGCAAGGTGCGCCTGCTGGGCGTCACGACCAGGACGCGCGTGGCGGCGATCCCCGACGTGCCGACCATCGATGAGGCGGGTCTGCCGGGCTACGAGAGCTACACGTGGTTCGCCATCTTCGGACCCAAGGGACTCGATCCGGCGATCGCGCAGAAATTCAACCTGGCGATCAAGCAGGCGCTCGACGACCCCGAGACCCGGAAGAAGCTCGCCGAGCTCGGCAACACGCCGCGCTATGAAACGCTCGAACAGTTCAAGGCCACGGTGAAGCGCGACCGCGCCAGATGGGCGGAGGTCGTGAAGGCGGTCGGGGCGAAGGTCGACTAACCTGTCGTCCTGAGCGAAGCGAAGGACCTCATCCCGCTTGCAACCGGCATGAGATCCTTCGCTTCGCTCAGGATGACAGTTGGTCCTCCTTGATCATCGCCGCACCCTTCTCGCCGATCATGATCGTAGGCCCATGATGCGGAAATGCGTATGGGCGAATCACTTTGGCGAAGGATCACGCGTTGCCACTTTGACAATAAGAGCCTCGTCCATTGTTGACTCGCTTTGCATCGCGCGCCGGATGAGCCATTCGGGAGCCTCGAATGCCCAATCGCAAATGACACGGTTCTGTTTCGTGGAGGCATGAACCTCGCCTTGGACGAGGCCCTCGAACCGATCGAGCGAGATCTGAAATTTCGACCGAAATCCCGCCGATAATTGCGCTGCCGAAGGGATGGATGGGGCGAAACGGACAACGAGTTGATGGTCACCATCATGGTGTCGATAGCTGGCCAGGCTGCCGTCATCTTCGACCTCGAGCTCAATCGCTGTGCGATCTCGAAGATCGGCAACCCATCGATTTTCGAGATGCCTGAAGCGAGGGAGAGAAGCCGATCCTTCTCCGAAGGTTGCTTGCCAGCCTCCATAGGGGAAACCACCCAGAAGGATATTGTGGCTGTATGCTGCCTCAAAAGGGGCCACGAAGGTGAGGCCCGCTCTTGGCTTGGAGACGTCAACGCCGTCCACGAGTACTTTTGCTGTCTCCGAGAGAGCGCCCATCTCCCGGAAAAACAACATCACCATTTGGTCACCGCTGTGCCCGATCTGATTGGTCAGGCCGGCACGAGCGGCTAAAAGCACCAATCGAGGGTTTCGTTCGATGGCGATCGACACCGGTTGATCGTGACCGTTTGTGAAGTTGGCCGCCAAGCTTTGCGATTCGCCAACGGGTCCGGACGTCGACACGTCGATTGCTCGATACTGCCAGCGCCTCGTCGAGGCCATCTGTTGATCGCTGATATAGTGCACTTGTCGCTTTGGCGGCGCGCGCTCGGTAAAGAATATCCAGACGAGTGGTGGAACGTCGGGCCCGCGATAGCGGGTCATGATCTCCACTGCTTCATAGGTCGCGTCGCCCCGCAGCCAGACATA
>DASYIU010000077.1:0-8826 GCA_035997285.1 Methyloceanibacter sp.
TACGGCGGTGATCTTGGCGGCAGACGACACATCGCGAGAGCCAATCCGCGGCGCTCCTTGCACGCTCGGCCCTTTGCGCAAAGAAGGCTCGGCCGTCATGGCAGTCTCGCTTGATGGCGCGCGCGCGCGGCGCGAGCGCTGGGACGGGCTCTTCCCGCCAATCTACGTCAAAGACTGAGCTTAGGGGTAGACGCTACTCGCCGATGCCTTCGAAGAATTCCTTTACGCGCGCGAAGAACCCGGTCGAGTCGGGGCTCGTGCTCGGGTTCGAGGCGTCCTCGAAGGCTTTCAGCAGCTCGCGCTGCTTGCGCGATAGGTTCTTCGGCGTCTCGACCTCGACCTGGATGTAGAGATCGCCCTGCTGCTTCGAGCGCAGCACCGGCATGCCTTGCGCCTTGAGGCGGAACTGCTTGCCGCTCTCGGACCCTTCCGGGATCTTCACCCGCGTCCGACCGCCGTCGATGGTCGGCACCTCGATCTGGCCGCCGAGTGCTGCCGTGGTCATGGCGATCGGCACGCGGCAGAAGAGATCGGCGCCGTCGCGCTGGAAGAACTCGTGCGGCTTGATCGAGAGGAAGATGTAGAGATCGCCGGGAGGCCCGCCGCGCAATCCAGCCTCGCCTTCGCCGGCGAGCCTGATGCGCGTGCCGTCCTCCACGCCGATGGGAATGGTGACCGACAGCGTCCGCTCGCGCGTGACGCGGCCCGCGCCGTTGCAGGACGGGCACGGCGTCTCGATGGTCTCGCCGCGTCCCTGGCACGAGGGACAGGTGCGCTCGATGGTGAAAAAGCCTTGGCTGGCGCGCACCTTGCCGATGCCGCCGCAGGTGCGGCAGGGGGTGGGCGAGGTGCCGGCCTTGGCGCCCGAGCCTGAGCAGCTTTCGCAGACGACGCTGGTGGGCACCCGGATTTGCGCCGTCTTGCCTTGGTAGGCTTCGCCGAGGGTAATCTCCATGTTGTAGCGGAGATCGGACCCGCGCTCGCGCGAGGAGCGCTGGCGCGGACGTCGCTGGCCCATGAACTCGCCGAACAAATCGTCGAACATCGCCGACATGGAGGCCGAGAAATCGGCGCCGAAACCGTGACCGGCGGCCCCGCCGAGCCCGCCATCGAAGGCGGCGTGACCGAAGCGGTCATAGGCGGCGCGGCGCTGCGGGTCCTTGAGCGCCTCGTAGGCCTCGTTGACTTCCTTGAAGCGCGTCTCGGCGCTGGGGTCGCCGTTGCAGCGGTCGGGATGACATTCCTTGGCGAGGCGGCGAAACGCGCCTTTGATCTCGCTCTCGCGAGCGCCGCGCGTTACGCCGAGTACCTCGTAGTAGCACCGCTTTGCCATCGCCCCTCCGGCCCTTTACACCGCCGTCCAGCTTGCGGCGGCGCTTAAGCCTCTTGTGTTGGGCGGCAGCGCCGGCAAGCCCGGCGCCGACGCCATCAACTCTCGTTAGGCTGACTTCTTGCTGTCGTCGTCCTTGACTTCCTCGAAGTCGACATCGACCACCTTGTCGTCATCGCCAGGCGTGGCCCCTGTCGGCCCGGCGCCGGCAGCGCCGGTCTGGCTCGACTGATAGAGCGCCTCGCCAAGCTTCATCGAGGCTTGAGCCAGCGCGTCGACCTTCTGCTTGATGGCGTCCCTGTCCTCGCCCTGGATCGCGCCCTTGAGGTCGGCGACCGCGGCTTCCACGGCGGCCTTGTCGCCGGCCGGGACCTTGTCGCCGTACTCTTTCAGCATCCGCTCGGTCGAGTGAACGAGAGCCTCGGCCTGGTTCCTGATCTCGACCAGCTCGCGACGCTTCTTGTCCTCCTCGGCGTGGCTCTCCGCTTCCTTGACCATGCGATTGATGTCGGCGTCGGTCAGACCGCCCGAGGCCTGGATACGGATCGACTGCTCCTTGCCGGTGGCCTTGTCGGTGGCCGAGACATTGACGATGCCGTTGGCATCGATGTCGAAGGTCACCTCGATCTGCGGCACGCCGCGCGGGGCCGGCGGGATGCCGACGAGATCGAACTGGCCGAGCATCTTGTTGTCGGCCGCCATCTCGCGCTCGCCCTGGAAGACGCGGATGGTGACCGCGTTCTGATTGTCTTCGGCGGTGGAGAACACCTGGCTCTTCTTGGTCGGGATGGTGGTGTTGCGGTCGATGAGACGGGTGAACACGCCCCCCAAGGTCTCGATGCCGAGCGAAAGCGGGGTGACGTCCAGAAGTAGCACGTCCTTGACGTCGCCTTGCAGCACGCCAGCCTGGATGGCGGCGCCGATGGCCACCACCTCGTCCGGGTTCACGCCTTTATGCGGCTCCCGCCCGAAGAAGGTCTTCACCGTCTCGACCACCTTCGGCATGCGGGTCATGCCGCCCACCAGCACCACCTCTTCGATCTCGGCGGCCTTCAGGCCGGCGTCCTTCAACGCGTTGGCGCACGGGCCGATGGTCTTCTGGATGAGATCGTCGACCAGGCTCTCGAGCTTGGCCCGCGTGAGCTTCATGGTGAGGTGTTTCGGGCCGGACTTGTCGGCCGTGATGAAGGGCAGGTTGATCTCGGTCTGCGTCGTCGAGGACAGCTCGATCTTGGCCTTCTCGGCCGCCTCTTTCAGGCGTTGCAGAGCGAGCTTGTCGCCGCGCAAATCGATGCCGGTCTCTTTCTTGAACTCGTTGGCGAGGTAATCGACGATGCGCATGTCGAAGTCCTCGCCGCCGAGGAAGGTATCGCCATTGGTCGACTTCACCTCGAACACGCCGTCGCCGATCTCGAGGATCGAGATGTCGAAGGTGCCACCGCCGAGGTCATAGACGGCGATGGTCTTCCCCTCTTTCTTCTCGAGACCGTAGGCAAGAGCGGCCGCGGTCGGCTCATTGATGATGCGCAACACCTCGAGCCCGGCGATTTTGCCGGCGTCCTTGGTCGCCTGGCGCTGGGCGTCGTTGAAATAGGCGGGAACGGTGATGACGGCCTGCTCGACCTTCTGGCCGAGATAGGACTCTGCCGTCTCTTTCATCTTCTGTAGGATGAAGGCGGAAATCTGCGAGGGGGAATATTTCTTGCCGTGGGATTGGACCCAGGCGTCGCCGTTGTCGGCGCGGACGATCTGGTAGGGAACGAGCTTCTTGTCCTTCTCGACCATCGGGTCTTCGTAGCGGCGGCCAATCAGGCGCTTGATGGCGAAGAAAGTGTTCTCAGGATTGGTGACGGCTTGTCGCTTGGCGGGAAGTCCGACGATGACCTCGCCGTCGTCGGTGAAGGCCACCATCGAGGGCGTGGTGCGCATGCCTTCGGCATTTTCGATGACCTTCGGAGTCTTCCCCTCCATCACGGCAACACAAGAATTGGTAGTGCCGAGATCGATTCCGATCACTTTGGCCATTTAAGAACCTCTCTTTCTGGCAGACCGTCCGGGCCCTTGGGCGGCACCCGGCATTTGCGCGCTCGCGCGGCGTCAGTCCCCAATATTTCGGCGCGCCCGCCGACTCATCCGGCAGGGTGCCGCGGTTATATAGGGGGCAAGCCTATGACCCGCAAGGAGAAGCGGGGATTGCAGGGGCGCCGGAGCGAGGGCCGTCACGTGACGCGCTTCCAGGCGGCGATGAGGATGGGGGTGAGGCAGTAATAGCGCCCGTCATCGGCGGCCTCGGCCATCTCGGTCTTGAAGGCGGCGGCCCTCATCGTATCGGCGATGCCGAGCTCGGCGGCCGAGGCGAAGAGTCCTTGGTAAACGCCGATCAACATGGAAGCCATGTCCTTGAGCGGCAGGAACTTGACCTCGGCGAGGGTGCCGTCAGGGAGCCCGAGACCGGCCGCCTCGAACTGCGTGGGCAATTGGCGCCCCGCCCGGAGGTTGCGGCCATGGCCTCTGAAGACGCCCTCGAACAGGCGGTTGAACTCGGCCATGGCGGGGCAGGGCGGCTCGATCGCGATCGCCCCGAAGTCGAACTCCTGTGCCGCCACGATGCCGCCGGGCTTGGTCCAGGCTTGCATCTTCTCGAGCGCCGCCACGGGGTCGTGCATATGCATGAGAAAGAGCCGGCAGTAGGTGAGATCGAACGGCGCGCCCGGCACGGTGTCGAGCTCAAGCAGGTTGGCTTCGATGAGCGCAAACTCTGCTCCCCCTTGGGCGCGGAGGTCGGCGAGCGCGTGGGCGCCAAGCTTGCCGTCGATCTCAATGCCGGTAACGCGGCCTTCTCTGCCGACGCGATCGGCCATGAGCCGCATCACGGCGCCCGGTCCTGAGCCCACATCGAGCGCGCTCATCCCGGCTGCGAGGCCGACCCGATCGAGCACCTCCTCGCTCGCCCTCTGCCACATGAGCGCCTGATCGCGCAGGCGCTGATATTCGTCAGCGTCACGCGCATGGATATACCCGTCGGGGTTCGACTTCTGCGCCTGTCTCGCCACCCGCCTCATCTCCTCATCCGCCGCCGATGCGCTATATGGGAGAGCGTAAGACGGCCTTGCGACGGAACAAAGGTGGCATGCAATATTTTCCGTTAGCGTTTAATGAGGCGGCGCAAAGCGCCCTTCTTGGCGCGGTCAGGCTGGTGATCGCCGAGGCGCCGCTGTTTACGCCCAGCATGCCGCGCTCGGGCAACCCGATGTCAGTGCGCATGACCAATGCCGGGCCGCTCGGCTGGGTGACCGACAAGGAGCGCGGCTATCGTTACCAGCCGAGCCACCCGGTGACGGGAAAGCCGTGGCCCCCGATCCCGCCGATGCTGCTCGATCTATGGGACGGGGCGGCGGGCTACGCGTCTCCTCCCGAAGCCTGCCTCATCAACTACTACCAAGGCGAGGCCAAGATGGGGCTGCACCAGGACAAGGACGAGGAGGATTTCTGCGCCCCCGTGCTCTCGGTGTCGCTCGGCGACACGGGAGTCTTCCGCGTCGGCGGCCGCTCGCGCAAGGACCCGACGCGTGCGCTCGAATTGATGTCGGGCGACGTTGTCATTCTAGGCGGAGACGACCGTCTCGCCTATCACGGCATCGATCGCATTCTGCCCGGCACGTCTGATCTGCTTTTCGAAGGCGGCCGCTTCAATCTCACCTTGCGCCGCGTAACCAAGCCGAAATGAAGTGGACTCAGTCGCCCGGCTGCGCCGACCCGGGGAAATCGTCGTTGGCGGCACGGCGCGGCGAGGCGCCATTGCCCTCGCCTTGCTGCGGCTTGCCGGGCTTAGCCCCGCCTTTGGCCACGGCGACGAGGGCCGGGCGGAGGCACCGGTCGCCGATCACGTAACCAGCCTGCATGACGTCGACCACGGTGCCCTCCGGCACGTCGGGGTTCTGCACCTCATACATGGCCTGATGGCAGTTCGGGTCGAAGCGCGCCCCGAGCGGCTCGATGCGGGTCACGCCGTGGCGATCGAGCACGTTCAACAGCTCCCGCTCGGTAAGCTCGACCCCTTCGAGGAAGCTCTTCAGCGCCGGGTCCTGGGCGGCGGCCTCCGCCGGCACGTGATCGATGGTACGCTTGAGGTTGTCGCCGACGGTCAGCACGTCGCGGGCAAAATTGCTGATGGCATAGCGGGCCGTGTCGGTCTTCTCGCGCTCGGTGCGGCGGCGCAGATTCTCCATGTCGGCCATGGTCCTGAGCAGCCGGTCGCGCATCTCGGCATTCTCGGCGAGCAACGCGGTGAGATCGGCCCCAACCTCTAGCCCGGGGTCGGGGCTCGCGCCTGGCGTCTCGGCCTTGGGGGAATCGGCAAGTTTCGCCTGATCCTCGTCGGCCTCACGCGGATCGGTCTTGTCGTCGGGCATGGACGCCTCGGCGAAGTTGTTTCACTCGGAAGTCCACGGGATATCGACCGTAGGCGGGCAAAAATCAAGGGACAAGGCGCCCGAGCAGCCTTGCCGTGTAGTCAACCATGGGGATGATGCGGGCGTAGTTGAGCCGTGTCGGGCCGATGACCCCAAGCACGCCAACGATTTTCTGCTCGGTATCCTCGAACGGCGAGACGATCAGCGCCGAGCCCGACAGCGAGAACAGCTTGTTCTCCGAGCCGATGAAGATGCGTACTCCCTCGGCGCGCTCGGCAAGGCCGAGCAGCTGTATCAGGTCGGTCTTGGTGTCGAGGTCCTCGAACAGGAGCCGCACCCGCTCGAGGTCCTCCATCGCCTTGACGTCCTCGAGGAGGTGGGCGCGCCCGCAGACGATGAGGCTCTTATGGTCGGCGCCGTCGCCCGACCAGGTGGCAAGGCCATCGGTGACGACGCGCGCGGTGAGCTCGTCGAGCTGGGCGCGGCGCTGCTCGATCTCCAGCTCGATGCGGACGCGGGCGTCAGCCAAGGTCAGTCCGCCGATGCGCGCATTGACATAGTTCGAGGCTTCGTGGAGCGAGGAGAGCGGCAAGCCATCCGGCAACGCGATGATGCGGTTCTCGACGTCGCCGTCCTCGCCGACGAGCACGGCAAGCGCCCTGCCCTGCCCGAGACTGACGAACTCGACGTGCTTCAGCGTCTTGCTTTGCTTGTCGACGAGCACGATGCCGGCGCAGCGCGATAGCCCCGACAGCATCTCGCCGGCTTCGCCGAGCAGGTCCTCGACGGCGCGGCGCCGGCCGCTTCCGGCAATGCGGCTCTCGATCTGGCTGCGCTCCTCGACGCTGATGTCGCCGATCTCGAGCAGCCCGTCGATGAAGAGGCGCAAGCCCGTTTGCGTGGGGAGACGGCCCGCGCTCGTATGCGGAGCATAGATGAGGCCGAGGCCTTCGAGGTCCGACATGACGTTGCGCACCGACGCGGGCGACAGCGTCATCGGCAGCGCCCGGCTTAAATTGCGCGAGCCGACCGGCTCGCCGGTGGTCAAATAGGTCTCGACGATGCGCTTGAAGATCTCGCGCGAGCGCTCGTTGAGCTGGCGCAGGCTGATTGCTGCGGCTTCCGCCGCCTTGGCTTCTTTGGGGTCGGTGTGGCGCATGGTGGGGCGAATTTAGAAGCGCCCCTTGGCCACGTCAAACCGGAAGCCCATGCAGCTCCGGCTTCCGGCTCCTGGTGTCTAGTTCAGGGGGGCGATTTCCGGGGCGATGGGCGCCGTAAACTCGTGGGGGGCGCCGAAATGGGCGAAGTAGCGCGACCTGATCGCCTCGACCGGCATGATGATGAAGACGTCGGTCGTGCCGAACTGGTGGTCGATGACGGCGCCGTCGCCGACATAGGCGCCGACCCGCAAATAGCCCTTGATCAGCGGCGGAAGCGCCTTCAGCGCCGCGCGCGTGTTGACCGCCTCGCGCGGCATCATGTTCATGTCGACGCGCAGATGATCATGCGCCCGGACGCGCCATTCCTCTGGGGCGAGTGCGTTATGGTGGAGGAAGCTCAACGCCAAAGCATGCGCCGCAGGATCGGTCCCCTCGAAGCTGGCGCAGCCGATCATGACGTCGGCGCCGTGCTCACGGACATAGGACCACACGCCTTGCCACAGCAGCTCGAGCGTCCGCTTGTTGCGGTAAGGCTTGAGCACGCAGGACCGGCCAAGCTCCATGAAGCTGTAGTCGGGCTTTGCCTGGAGCAGCGGGGCGATGTCGTATTCGCCCTGAGTGTAAAAGCCGTCATAGAGGTCGGCCACCTCCTGGCGCAGCATGCGATAGGTGCCGACCACCTTGGGGCGCCTCCAGCGCCGCCCGTTGCTGGGCTCGCCGTGATCGAGCACGAGAAGGTGGTCGAAGACGGCGTCATAGGCGTCCTCGTCGCGCCGCGACAGCATGGCGAGCGCGTCGGGCACGGCCGACATCTCTTCGTAGAAGACTTTGTAGCGGAGGCGCTGGGCGCGCCTGATCTCGCCCCGCTTGCGGGCGAGGCGCACCTCGAGCGATCCAATCCGGCCATAGACTTTGGGGGGCTGAAAGCGGCGCCCTAAAGCCCCGACATTGAACCTTCGCCGGCCCATGAAGGGCAGCACGCCCCCCTGGCTCGGCTTGAACATCAGCCCCGGAAACATGGATCCACCGCGAAATCTGGCCGCAAAGCGTCCTGACGTAGGCTTCATCGGCGTATCGAGCCCGACCGGCAGTTAGAGTGGGTACGCCACGGGGACCTCGCGGGCTACCGATGCAACGACTGTCCGCGGGCAACCCCGATTCGGCCACAACAAAAGCCGGTTAGCAAACCAATTCGAACTCTATGTGACAGTGTGGGGAAAGCGCACAGCTTCCCGGCGCTTTTAGTGCGATATGAATTTTTTAAGCGGCGCCGCGACCGGCTTGTCCTCCCGCCGCTGCCTCGGGGCGCCGCCAGCGTGCGAGGAGTGCTGCCAGGTCCGTCTTCTCGAAGGGCTTGGCGAGATAGTCGTCGAGCCCGGCCTCGAGGTAGGCGGCGCGGTCCTCGGCAAAGGCGTTGGCGGTCAAGGCCACGATGGGAGGCCGCCCCGCGGCCGGGCGCGCATCCTCGGGGTAGAGTGCCCTGATGCGCCGCGCGGCCTCAACCCCGTCCATGTCGGGCATGTGGATATCCATGAATACGAGGTCGAAGCCCTTGCCTCGAGAGTCGGTGAGCTCGTTGCGGGCCTGGGCGATCGCCTCTGAGCCGTTTCTCACGCGGACCACGCGGGCGCCCGACTTCTCCAAGACGGTGCAGGCGAGGAGGGCGTTGATGTCGTTGTCCTCGGCGAGAAGGATGGAGGCGCCTTCTCCCTCTGAGGATATCGCTCGTAGCATGGCGCGGGCCGGGGAGGCAGTCCCGGACGCTTTGGCCGATTCTTCCTCGAGGTCGCCGAAGAGCTGGGTGAGCAGCGATAGCGGCCTGACCGGGCGGACGAGATAGAAGTTAAAGCCCCTCTCGCGGAAGCTTGGGATGTCGCCACGCTCGGCCGGATCGATGATGACCACGGCGCGTTGCCGATGATTG
>DASYIU010000078.1:0-3103 GCA_035997285.1 Methyloceanibacter sp.
GATCTATGTGTGGTTCCGCTTCGAATGGCAGTTTGCCGTGGCGGCCATCGCCTCCCTGATCCACGACGTGACCGGCACCATCGGCCTTTATTCCTTGCTCCAGCTTGAGTTCAACGTGTCGAGCATTGCCGCCCTTCTCACCATCATTGGCTATTCGCTCAACGACAAGGTGGTGATCTTCGACCGGGTGAGGGAGAATTTGCGCAAATATAAGCGCATGCCGCTCGTCCAACTTCTCGATGTTTCAATCAACGAGACGCTGTCGCGCGCGGTGCTGACCCATGTCACCACCTTCCTCGCCATGCTGCCCTTCCTCTTTTTCGGCGGCGAGACGATCTTCGGCTTCGCGCTGGCCATGTGCTGGGGCATCGTCATCGGCGCCTACTCCTCGATCTTCGTGGCGTCTCCGCTGCAGTTGATCCTCGGCGTCCGGCGTGAAGCGTTCAGCGCGGCTGCGGCGCCCGCCAAGGGGAGGGGAGCGGCTCCGGCGCGCATTTGATCCTGGCGGTTGAGGCGAGCGGACCTTGCATGAGGCCGAGCGAGGCGACACGGTAAGACGCATCGCGCGGGACGGCGATCCCGACCGCTGCCTTGCCGTCCTGTTCGCCCCGCCTGACGCGCGCCCCGATCTGTTCGCGCTTTACGCTTTCAACGTCGAGCTTGCCCGCATCGCCGAGCAGGTGAGCGAGCCCGATCTCGGCGCCATCCGCTTGCAATGGTGGCGCGAGGCAATCGAGCGTGCGGCAAAGGGCGAGGCCACCGGCCATCCCGTCGCCGACGCCGTCGGCGCGATGATCAAGGATCGCGCGCTGCCTCCCGAGCGCATCGCGGCTCTCATCGATGCCCGCGGGTTCGATGTGGCAACGAGGATCATGCCCGACTGGCCGGCGCTCGAGACCTATCTTAGGGATACGGCAGGCGCGCTGTTCGCCTTGGCGGCCGAGTCCCTTGGGGCGCGGGAGCCCTCCCTCGGCCGAGCGCCAGCGTCAGCCGGCATGGCCTACGGTCTCACCGGCCTGATGCGGGCGTTGCCGGTCCATGCGCGGGAAGGTCGCGTCTATCTGCCGGCCGATGCGCTCATCCGCCACGGGGCATCGCCCGAGCGCATCCTTGCCGGCGACACGAGCGAAGGTCTGCTTGCCGTGCTCGCCGAGCTGCGGGGGAAAGCCAAGGGGGCTCTGGTCGAAGCCCAGCGCCACGTCGCCGAGCTTGACGCGCGGAGCCGCAAGGCCTTCCTGCCGCTTTGCCTGGTTGACCCTTATCTTGCGGCGTTGGAGAAGAGCGGAGGCGATCCTTTGCGAGAGATCGCTGACATCAACCCGCTCTACCGCCTGTGGCGCATGGCGCGCTGGCGCTAGAGCGAGGGGAAGCGGAGGCTCAAGATGGGCGAGCGAGCATTCAGGTCTTGGTGGCGAAGCCGGCTTCCCGATCTCAGCGTCGCCGTCTCGCGCTTTCCTCTCGCGGTCGCCATCGCCGCACTGCTCACGATCTACAAGCTCTTTAACGACAACGGCGATTTCGAGCAGAGACTCACGGGCGCTCTCGCCGCCTCGTTTGTCTGGGTGGTTGCGGTCGATCTCTACGTCGAGTCCCAGAGGCGCGCGCTCCTCACGCGCGTCCCGTTGTGGGTGCTCGGGATCGTCGTGATTGCATGTCTGTTCTGGCTTCAATGGGACATCTGGTTCAGTCCGCTGCTTCTCCTCGGAGCGCTCGTCCTTCTCGTCGGCCTCTCCGGGCACCTCGGCCGCAAAGAGAGCAACACCACTTTCTGGCTGTTCAATCACCGGCTTTGGCTCGGCGCCCTGCTCGCGCTGGTCGGCGCCACCCTGTTGGGAGCTGGCCTCTACATCATTCACGAGACGCTGCAATTGCTCTTCGGCATTACCCTGTTCTCCCACACGGAGGAATATATCTGGACCGTGTGCCTCAGTTTCGTGGCGCCGGTCAGCTTCCTCGCTTTCGCGCCGCGAAGCTTCACCGACCCCATCACCGCGCGGGAGGAGGGGGACTTCACCATGCGCGCGGTGGCCGCGCTCGTGAAGTTCGTGCTCGTCCCGCTCCTCCTCGTCTACACCGCCATCCTCTACGCCTACGCCATCAAGATTGTGCTCGCCTGGGAGCTGCCCAAGGGCACGCTCGGCAGCATGGTGGTGGGCTATCTCCTCGTCGGCGCCGCGACGCTCCTCCTCGGTTATCCGGTCCGCGAGACGGGTGGCCCGCTCGTTCGCCTGTTCTGGCGCTATTGGGTGTGGCTCGCCGCCTTGCCGGTGGGTGCTGCTCTTCATCGCCGTCTCCCGCCGCATCGGCGATTACGGCCTCACCGAGGACCGCTACCTGATGGTGCTGGTGGGCGTCTGGGCGCTGATCCTCGCCGCCATCCGCGTCCTGCGCGGCGGCGACTTCGACTTGAGGCTGGTGCCGGGCGTTCTGGCGCTGCTCCTGCTTGCGGCATCTTTCGGGCCAGGCGGCATGATCGGCTTCTCGATCATGAGCCAGAAGGCCTAGCTTGCCTCGCTGCTTACCGCCAAGGGGATGCTCGTCGACGGCAAAATCGTGGCACGATCAGAGGGCAGCGCGGAGAATCCGCTCGGCACCGCTGCCGGGCGGGCGCGGACCATCGAGTGGTATCTCAACACCCACCGCACCCTCGGCGTGCTGGCTCCCTGGTTCGAAGGCCTGCCGAACGATCCCTTTGCTCCCGGCAAGAAGCCGGAAGAAACGGCGCGCGACGTGCTCGTGGCCCTCGGACTTCGCCCCGATGTGGGAAATCAGCCGGGCGTCGCCTATTTCACCCATTATTCCGCCGTGCCGGCGGTGGTGGCGCTACCGAAAGGCGCCCACGTCATCGGCCCGGTCGTGTTCCAGTCGGGCGGCCCGGTGCCCCCCGCCATTCCGCCGCAGAGCATCGACGTCGAAGGTCTCGGCACCGTGCGTCTCGAGCTTGCCGACAATCTGCTCGCGGCACGTCTAGAGAACGGCGACGGGGTCAGGTTCGACATCAGGGATGCGGTGAAGGAGATCTACCGCAGAGGCTGGCCCCTGACGCAGGATCACCGGCCTCTCGAGATCAAGGGCTCAGGCACCGCTCTGACCGGCACGGTCC
>DASYIU010000079.1:0-3061 GCA_035997285.1 Methyloceanibacter sp.
GGCCCCGATGCGCAAGCCTGCTACGTGAGAACCTACGATCCTGACCACCTCAAGCAGCACCCCAAGCAGAAGGTCACCGAGCTTATCCTCTCGCTCCGCTACGTGACCCTCGGCGACGACGAGGCCACGCTCATCGCCAAAGACGACGGCGGCACCGATAAGCAGTACTTCCGCTACGACTTCACCTTGACGGCAAAAGTCAAGGACCGCACCGGCACCCTCTATGCCAGCGGCGACTGCGCCTCGGCCGAGGGGATTGGCTGCGGGGTGGATTGCGACGGCGGCGGCATCGCGATCAGCCCATGGCCGGCCAAGACGACGCGATCCTGGTGCGGCTTGAGCGGATCCGCATGACGCTTGGCTGCGGCGAGGGCGAGGAGGTCGAGCTCGAAGGGGGCGCGGACGATAAGGTCTTCAAGCTGACCAAAGCCCCGCGTCCCATTTGCGACTCCATGCAAGCACGGGCGCCAAGCCGCTGCAATGATTCGCGCTTTGGCCTGAGCCCTTATCAGCGCTGCCGCTCCAGCACCGCCACGAAGAATCCGTCGGTGCCGTGGCTCAAAGGCGTCATCAGCAGCGTATCGGCGGCCCCGTCAGCAGAAGGGAGCGGCGGGGCTGACAAGGCCTCTTCCCAGCGCGGACGCCAAGGCATGAGGTTGAACTCAGGGTGCCGGCCAAGGAAGGCTTCGACTTGATCGCGGTTCTCAGGCGGCAGCACCGAGCAGGTGATATAGGCAAGGCGCCCGCCGGGCTTGACCAGCGCTGCCCCCGCATCGAGCACCACCGCCTGCTCTTGAAGCCGCGCCTCGAGCATCTGCGGGCCAAGCCGCCATTTGGCGTCCGGGCGGCGCCGCCAGACCCCCGATCCCGTGCACGGCGCATCGATCAGGACGAGGTCCATCTTGCCCTCGAGCTTCGCAAAAGCCTCGGCGTCGCCCGCGCGAAGCACCTGGGCGTTCCTCACCCCTGCCCGCTTCAGCCGCTCGAAGATCGGCCGGAGCCGCAAGCGGTTGGCATCATAGGCATAGAGCTGGCCGGTATTCTGCATCAGCGCGGCGAGCCCCAAGGTCTTGCCTCCGGCGCCCGCGCAGAGGTCGATGATTTGCGCTTTCGGCTTGGCGCCCGACAGAAGGGTGGAAACTTGCGAGCCCTCGTCCTGCACCTCGTACCAGCCCTTGCCGTGGCCGGGCTCTGCCTCGACATGGGGGCTCTTGTCAGGCCCCGGCGCCTGCACGATGCGGACGCCGACGGGGGAATGAGGGGTGGACGACGGTTCGAAGCGGCGAAGCGCCTTAAGCACCTTCTCGCTCGTGGCTTTCAGCGTGTTGACCCTGAGATCGACGGGCGCGCGCCGGGCGAGCGCCGCTCCTTCCTCTCCCGCCCGGGCGCCGAAGGCGCGCTCGAAATGAGGGCCAAGCCATTCGGGGTAGTCGCCTCTGACGTGAGCGGGCGCGTCGGGGGACACCGCGCGCCGCAATCCTTCAAGCTCGCCGTCTGCTAGAGGCTCCGGCGCGTGGCGGCTGCCGTCGGCAAGGGCGGCCACCTGATCGGGCGTCAGCTGCCAGCTCGTGACCAGAGTGCGCAGCACGACCGCCCGCGGGCTGTCGTTGCCCATGGCATAGGCGGCGGAGACGCGGGTGCGGAGCGCATCGAAGACGAGATTTCCAATTGCCGCCCGGTCGCCCGAGCCCGCGAAGCGGTGGGCAAGCCCCCAATCCTTCAAGGCCTCTGCCGCCGGACGCTTGCGCGCCTCGATATCGGCGAGGATCTCGATGACAGCGCTCGCCCGCGCCCCTGGCGTCATCAGTCCGAAGCAAAGAGCAGGATGCGGGCGACGACGATCACCCACATCAGAGCTAACGCAATGGCGCCCACGAGGAACACAGCGTTGCGGCGGTCGAGCCGGTTGCTGGTGACATGGATATAGGCGTGGACGAACCGCGACAGCACGAACATCCAGCTCAGCACGCAGATAATGACGTCGAGCGCCTCGGTCGTAAGCGCCAGCAGCACCACCACGTAGAACAGGAGCGGCAGCTCGAGCTGATTGTGGAAGGCGTTGCCGATCTGCAGCACATGGGGCGGCCAGGCGGGCTCCCTGAGCGACACCTGTTGCGGGCGGACCTCGCCTCGTCTCAGCACGCGGAGCCGCAGGATGGTCATCCAGAACAGCAGCGCGAAGGTCAGCGCGGCCTGCGCGAACATCGGCAGCAAGATAGCCTCGATCGTCATGGCGCCCTCCGGTTGCCTCGTGCCGGCCGCAACGCGACATACCGGCCGCGCGCGCCGTTATACTCTGCCTGCGGCGTTATGTGGGCGAAAGACGGCAATGGCGGCACCTGGAAGCAATCGGGCGGGGCGATTGATGCCGAGATTGCCGCGGTAATTATGGACGGAAGTTCAATTGACGCGAGGGCGAAGGCCCCTCTAAACCTAGCCCCAAAGCAAAGTCTTAAGCGTCACCAGGAGGTTTTTCCATGCGCTTTCGCGCCCACCACAAGCTTTCTCCCAGAGCCGCGGCCTTTGCCGGTGTCCTGATGATGGCGGCCCTTCCCCGCCCAGCACTCGCCGAAGAGACCAATCCCTGCTTCACCGGCAACGGCACCGTCAAGGAGGTGCTCGACGCTTGCGCTGCCTTCATCGCCTCGGGCTCGACCGACGAGGACCGCCTCAACACGGCCCATCGCGTCCGCGCCATGGCCCTCTCCGCGACCGGCGATCTCGATGCGGCCATCGTCGATTTGGATGCAGCCATCAAGGTCGAAGCGAGCGAGCCCAACAGCTATTTCATGCGGGCGGCCGCTTACGACGCCAAGAAGGATTTTGACAAAGCCATCACCGATCTGGATGAGGCCATCCGGCTCGACGGAAAGCGCGGCGATTTCTACATGCTGCGCGGGATCGTCTACGACCACAAGGGCGACCTCGACCGCGCCCTCGTGGAGCTCAACGAGAAGGTCAAGCTCGATCCCGAGTCCAGCGAGGGCTATGCCAAGCGCGCCGATCTCTACCGGCAGAGAAAGGAATACGATCCCGCCGTCGCCGATTACAGCGAGGTCAT
>DASYIU010000080.1:0-2226 GCA_035997285.1 Methyloceanibacter sp.
AGGTGCCGCCGCGTCGATCCTCGGCTCGCGCGGGCTTCTTGCTTCTGCAAAAAAACGCCCGCAGACGGGGGGAGGCCGGCCACGGGCGTTTGGTTCGTTCGAGTGCAGCGGGGGGCGGGGGGGATGGGTTGCTGGCCTCGAACGAACACAACAACGCAGGATGGTGATGAAAAGTTCCGCCCCTCGCATGCTTGTTAAATCCGGTGCCTCCACCCAAATTTCTTGCCGGGATGATGCTCTTTTTATCAGGCGAACCATGAGCGTTCACCGCGGTTTAGGAGGGGAGGGCACGGGTCGCGCACGGCGTCTCGATCTGCCTGGCCAAGCCGTAAGCCGACCGACTGACCGACGATCATGACCAGCTGGCTATCATTTGGGACTGAGGGATTTCCACTCCGATCCGAAGTATGGCCCGCAGGGCTCGTGCTGCTTCATGCCGTCGCTGACGGCGTCATCGCCACCTCGTTTCTGATCATCCCCGCCGCGCTGCTCTACATCCACAAGCGGCGCGGGGAGAGCAGTCGCGGCGAGACGGCGCTGCTCACGCTGTTCGCCCTGTTCATACTCGCTGTCGGGCTCGCGCATTTTGCCTCGCTCATAGCGCTTTGGGTTCCCACCCAAGGCATCGAAGGGTTGCTCAAGGCTGCGGCGGCGCTTCTTGCGCTCACCACCGCCATCGTGATCTGGAAGCTCGCGCCTCAGCTCTTGCGGCTTCCGTCACGCGACCGCCTGCAGGCCGAGGTCGCGGCGCATTTGCGCACCTTCGAGGAGCTGAAGGGAGCGCGCCATCAGCTCGAGGAGCGCGTCGAGGAACGCACCAAGGAATTGGCTGAGGCCAAGCAGCGTTTTGAGATTGCGCTGCGCGGCTCGCCCATCTCCGTGTTCAGCCAGGACCGCGACATGCGCTTCACTTGGGCGCACAACGCCCCATCCGGGCTCTCGCCGGAGTTGGGCAAGACCGATGCCGACATTATGCCGGCGGAAGCGGCCGCCGAGATTATGGCGGCGAAGCGCAAGGTCATGGAGACCGGCACGGCCGAGGAGCTTGAGACGGATTTCGAGCTGTTCGGGCGGAAGCGCTCGTTCTACCTGCTGATCGAGGCACTCCGCGACGAGCATGACGCGGTCCTCGGCACGACGTCGGTCGCCGTGGACGTCAGCGAGCGCAAGGCGAATGAGGACCAGCTCCGTCTTCTGCTCAGGGAGCTGACCCACCGCTCCAAGAATCTGCTCGCCGTGATTCATGCCATCGCGCGGCAAACGGCTTCGCGCACACGCTCGGTCGAGGATTTTCTCGATCGCTTCAGCGCGCGCCTCTGCGCCATTGGTTGCTCTCACGACCTCCTCATCGCCGACAATTGGCAGGGAGCCTCGCTGCGCATGCTGGTCGAGCAGCAATTGGGCGAGCACGCCGATCAGTTCGGCGAGACCATCGCCATCGAAGGCGAGGACGTCATGCTGAAGCCAGAGGCCGTGCACAATCTCGGGCTGGCGCTGCATGAGCTTGCCACCAACGCGCAGAAATACGGCTCGCTGTCGGACCCGCGCGGCCAGGTCCGCATCGAGTGGCAGTTCTGCGAGGAGGCCTCCAAGCTGAAGCTCGTCTGGCAGGAGCGGGGAGGTCCGCCGGTGACGCCGCCGCAGCGCTCGGGCTTCGGCCGGGCGATGATCGAGACCGTCGTCGGCCAGGCGCTCGAAGGCAATGTCAGCCTCTCCTTTCCGCCCAAAGGCGTGCGCTGCGTGATCGTCATTCCCTCGGCGCAAGTCACCTCGCGCGGATAGGCCGCTCCCCGCCAGCCTGCCCAGCACGGGGCCGATCAACGCGGTCGTGATCGTCCGTGCGCGCAAGTTGAATTGCGGCGCGAGACAGAGCGCCTAAATTCCCGGTCAGAACTATGCGCGCGCTCCTCACGGGGCCGAAGGAGAGATCATGGTTACGCGACGCGAGATTGGCTTGGGTGCCGTCGCCTTGGTTGCTATCGGAGCTGCCGGCCTCGGCGTCCTCAGATGGCGGAGCGGCCGCGCCAACGCCGCCACGGAGACCTTCGAGGTGATCCACACGCAGGAGGAATGGCGGAAGCTGCTGACGCCGGAGCAATACACCGTGTTGCGCGAGGAGGACACCGAGCGCCCTTTCACCAGCCCCCTCAATCACGAGAAGCGGAAGGGGACCTTCACCTGCGCGGGCTGCGATTTGCCGCTGTTCCTGTCGGACACCAAGTTCGA
>DASYIU010000081.1:0-2779 GCA_035997285.1 Methyloceanibacter sp.
CCATCAAGAACAGTTCGGCGGATTTCAACTACTACCGCTGGAATGCCGATGGCCGAAAGAATGCCGCGCAGCACGTGAAGAGCGACACGCGGGTACAACCTCACGCCGAGGAGCCGCTCGAACTCGAGCCTGCCGTGCGCCTGGTCGTGCCAGCCGGCGGCATCATCCTGTTCTCCGGCGCGCAACTGCATTCGACCGTGCGCAACGAGACGTCGCTCGCCCGCTGGAGCATCGATTTTCGCACGGTCAACGTCGATGACCTGGCCAGTCGTCGAGGGCCATTGACGTCCGACAGCGCGAGCACCGGCACGTCGTTGCGTGATTTTCGGCGCGTCGTGGATTTCGAGCCGATGCCGGACGAGATTGTCGCGATGTACGATGACACGCCGGTCTCCGACGGCGTTGCTGTTTTTGCGCCGGGCACCGACCGCGCCGAGAGCACACGAAGCGGGGTTAACCGGACCACAACCCCCACACATGAGCTCGCCGCTGAGTGATTGATGCCCGGCAAAGGTGCGCAATCAGAAAAGCGCACCTTCTAGCCTCCAATGCCGGACAGGGGTGGGGCCCGCTAGTATGCAATCGCCTAAAATTGCAACCGCAATCTCGGGTCTTAAGCGGCCAGCAGCCTAGACACCTGCACTGGCTGCCAAGCCGTGCGGCCCGCAGTCGTCTTGATGCCCCGCGCCTGCAAACAACGGGCGATCTCCGAAAGGCCGGAAACCCCTCGTACCTGTAGGTCGTGAACGATTGCCCGCGTCCCTTCATTAGCCTTTGCTGCATAGGCGGATCGGGCAGCCCGGGCGTTGGCGACGGTCTTTGCAGCGATAGGACTGCCAAGCTTCCGGCCGCGCGCCTTTGCGGCCTGCAGGGCGGCCTTGGTGCGCTCGCTAATCCGGCGCGCTTCATCCTCAGCAACGGCCGCCAGAATGTGCAGCGTGAGGCGCGAGGCAAAGGGCTGATCGCAGGCGAGAAATTCGACACCCGCGTCCATGAGGTTTGCAATGAACGCAACGTTACGCGCCAGCCGGTCCAGCTTGGCAATGAGAAGGGTCGCCTTGGCCTTCCGGGCCGCTTCCAGCGCCTTCGCCAGCTCAGGCCGGTCCGACCGCTTGCCGGTCTCGACCTCGACAAAGCACGCCACAATACCCCCGCCATGGTGGCGCGCGAACGCCTCAACCGCCGCCCGCTGGGCTTCCAGGCCAAGGCCGCTCTCGCCCTGCCGGACGGTGCTGACCCGCAGATAGGCGACAAAGGCGGTAGGCTTCTTGGTCATGGCTGGGTCTTTACAGTATGAAATGGACGTTTCGAAATGGTCGATCCGCGCTCTTTAGGGCACGTGTGTATGCATTGCTGGCACATGCCATTGAGTTTCTTCGCAATATGGCGCGCAGAAACTCCCATCGAATCGGTAAAAAGATATACTTGACTTTATCTATAGTATCACTTATCTCGTATAGCGAACGAGCTAAGGAGCATCACCATGGCTGGCGGACGTCCTACCGTCTATAAACCAGATAACGCCGAAATCGCCCTTAAAGCGTGTATACTTGGCGCTACTAATGAAACCCTCGCCGAGCGTTTCAAGGTTTCGCGGCGCACTATCGATAGCTGGATCGCTACAATCCCGGAGTTTAGCGACGCTGTAAGGCAAGGTCGCGAGGTCGCAGATGAGGCTGTGGTCTCGGCGCTGTTCGCGCGCGCCACGGGGATGGAGCAGAAGATGACCAAGGTCTTCTGCCATCGCGGCCAGCCGGTGACGGCAGACTACACCGTGCAGCTGCCGCCCGATGTGCGCGCCTGCATCTTCTGGCTGCGCAATCGCAGGCCCGAGGAGTGGCGCGAGAATCGGCCGCTCGTCGAGGAGGAGGAGCATGACCCGAATTGGGTGAGCGAGCTTGAAGCTGCGTCCGAAAGGGTGCGCCTTGCCGCCGTCGCAGAGCGCGCCGCCCAAAGCGCCACCGAAGGACCTGCCCTGCCTGTCCCGAGCGAAGCCGAGGGAAGCGAAGCCGAACGGGCTCTCCGGAGCGCAGCCGGGCGACTGCGCGTGCACTTATGACATTCAAATTCCTCTCCCCCGCTAGGGGGAGAGGTTAGGTGAGGGGGAATCGACGTGCGTAGCCCCCTCACCCAGCCTCTCCCCCTAGCGGGGGAGAGGAGGAAGAGTTTGAGCGGAGCTGGATGCTTCGGCTTCGCTCAGCACAAGGGTCCGCGCTCATCTGAAGAGCGCGCTGCCTGAGAAGGATGAACCGATGCCTGATACTGTCGAACCCCTCGTCGCCAAGAGCGCCGACGCCTGGCCCAAGACCGACCCCAGCCTGCTGGAGGAAGGCCGCCCGGCCCTGCCCGCCTTTCCGCTGCTCTCCCTGCCGCCGTGGTGGCGCGGCTGGGTGAGCGAGACCGCGCTGGGCGCCGGCGCGCCCGTCGACTACATCGTGCAGGCATTGCTGGCGTCGGTCGCCGGCGTCTGCGGCGCAGGCGTCGTGGCGCAGGTCACCGAGACGTGGCACGAGCCCATGATCCTGTGGCAGGCACTGGTCGGCGGGCCGTCGAACGGCAAGACGCCGGCGCTCGAAGCGCTGCGCCGCCCACTCGCCGCCGTCGAGAAGACGGCGGGCCGCGAAAAGCGCGGGCCGGTCGTAGTCGACCACGACATGCCCTTCGCCCGACTGCTCTCCGCGGCGAACCGGCTGCCGGCGGGCGCGCTCCTGTGGCGCGACGAGCCCGCCGCCTGGCTGGCGGCGCTGGGCTGCAACGGCCGCGGCGAGGCGCGCGCGCT
>DASYIU010000082.1:0-11134 GCA_035997285.1 Methyloceanibacter sp.
CGCCAACCTCGAGCTCGAGCTCACCGAATCGGTGCTGATGGAGGCGACGCAGCGGCACAGCAATACCTTGCAGAACCTGCGTCAGCTCGGGACCAAGATCGCCATCGACGATTTCGGCACCGGCTACTCCTCGCTCAAATATCTGACTACCTATCCCGTGAACCGGCTGAAGCTTGCCCCGGAATTCGTGTACCGCGTCACGGTGATTACCGAAACGCCGCCGTGGTGCGGGCCGCCATACGGCTGGCCCATGAGCTTGGCCTCGACATCATTGCCGAGGGAGTGGAGACCGAGGCGCAGGTGCGCTTCCTGATGGGCGCCGGCTGCGAGCAGGCGCAAGGCTACTATTTCAGCCGGCCGGTCACGGCGCTCGAGGCTACGGGCCTGCTCCGCGCGGGACGGGTCGAGCCAGCCGCCGGCCCCTTGCGCGGGCTCACATCCTCGGCGGCGTGAGCGTCTAAGAAATAGGGATCACAGAGTGTGCGTGCGCAACGCGTCCAGGCGGCGGCGGTCGCGCTTGGTCGGCCGCGGGCCGCGTGAGCCTGCCGCCTTGGCGAGGTCAGGGGAAGGCGTCGCCTGCGGGGTCAGATCCTCGTAAAGGGTGCGAGCGAGGCTCGCAGGGCCTCTGGTCTCGGCGGCGCCAGCGACGCGCACCACGAAGAGCCTGCCGGTCGTGGCCGTCACCACGTCGCCCGCATGGACGAGCCGGCTTGCCTTCAGCGCGCGGGCGCCGTTGATGCGGACCTTGCCGGCCGCGATCAGGCGCGCGGCTCCCGATCGCGTCTTGATCAGCCTGGCGCACCATAGCCATTTGTCGAGCCGCTGCCCTGGCATGATCCGCGTCAGCTGCCCTCCGGCTGGCGGGCGGCGAGGCTTCGCCTCAACCCTTCGAGAGCAGCGAAGGGCGAGTTCTCGATCGCTTTGGCGCGCTCGGGCTTGGCCTGCGCCGCCGGGCGGGGCTGGTCGCGTCTTGCCGGCGCCTTCGGCTGGCGCCGAGACTTGTGACTGTCGCGCTTGGCCTGGTGCGCTTCCTTGCGTTTCCCTGGACGCCAGATCTCCTCAAATTCCATCGCTTGAGGGTTGGCTTCCTGCGCCTCGCGGCTGGCGGCCTCGTGACCCTCAGGAGCTGCGGCAACCGCTTGTGCCTGAGCCCCCGCCTCCGTGTCTTGCGCGAGCTTTCGCCTCTCGCGCCTGAAACCGAGCGCCTTCAGGATCGAGGCGAACTCTTCGCCGGAGCAACCGACAACCGACATGAGCTCGGGCACCACGCGAAAGGCGCCGTCGCCGGTCGCCCCGGTTGGTGCGACCCCGCCGCCTTCCGCCGCCCGGAAGGCAATGCGCGCGCGGATGAGATCGGAAAGCCGCTCGAGCATGTCGACGCGGACGGCGCGGGTGCCTGTCACATGGAAGCCGGCGGCCCGCCAATAAGGTTCAGGGACGCTGTCGCTCGCCTCGACCGAGGTCAGACCCTGCTTGGGCCGGGCCGGCACAGAATCGCAATCGAGGCCGTGATCGCGGCCAGCATGGAGCGCCCAGAGCAGCAACAACAAGTCTGCCGCCGCGGGCTTGAGCAGCGCGGGGATATAGATGTTGAAGGCACCGAAGCGGACGCCATACTGCCTGAGTTGGGCGCGGGCCGTCTGATCGAGCGCCTTGATCTCGTCGGCGGCCGTATCGCGGCGGAGCACGCCGAGATTTTCCGACAATTGGTAGGCGAGCCCGCGGGCAAAACCGGAGAGATCAGAAGCCTCGCTGAGGGCGATTAGCGGCTTCAGCTTCCCGCCAAGCTCAGACGCAAGCCAGGCCTCGAGCCGCTTCTGCACACGGTCGCGCTCGGGCGCCACGAGATGCTCGTCGGCAATGGGCTGGATGCGTGGCTTGAGCGCCGTCTCGCCCCGCTCAAGGCGGGCGATCTCCGATCCGGCCCACACGATCCGGCCATTGGCTTTCAGCGCGAGGGCGTCGTCGGGCGCGGCCATAAGCGCGTCGGCTCGGAGCGACAACTCGCGCGCCAGCACCTGCGCTGCCGCGTGGCGCGCCGCCCGCCCGTGGATGCCGTCGCCCGACGCGTCGGGGGTGAAGCGGAAGCCGTCGAGGCGGCCGACATAATGGTTCTCGACGAGGATAAGGCCGTCGGTGCCGATTTCGGCCACGATTTCCTCTTTGTCGCGCAAGCGGCGCATCAGCACGCTTGTCCGCCGGTCGACGAAGCGCTGCGTCAGGCGCTCGTGAAGCGCGTCGGAAAGCGTGTCCTCGATGGCCCTGGTGCGCCGCTGCCAGTGCTCGGGATCGTCCAGCCATTCCGCGCGGTGGGACACGAAGGTCCAGGTGCGAATCTGCGCCAGGCGATTGGAGAGCGTGTCGAGGTCGCCGTCGGTGCGATCGGCCTGCGCCACCTGGTGGGCGAACCAGTCGGCCGAGATCTTGCCTTCATCGCTCATGACGAAGCGATAAAGCGTGGCGACGAGCTCGGCGTGGCTCGCGGCGGAGATCTTGCGGTAGTCGGGGATCTGGCACATCTCCCAGAGGAGTCCGACGGAAGCAGGCCCGTGCGCCATGTCGCGCACGGCCGGGTCGAGGCTTGCATTTTCGAGCGCAAGCACGTCGTCCACCATGCGGGCGCGGGTCAGCCGCTTATGGTCGGGGGTGACGCGCAGGCTCTCCTTCAGCCTTTCGATGGAGGCGAAGTCGAGCTTGCGGTTGCGCCATTGCAGCACGCCGACCTGGTCGAAGGAATGGTTCTCCAGCCGGTCGACGAGGTCGGACTCGAAGGGTGCGGCCTGGCCGGTCACCCCGAAAGTGCCGTCGTTCATGTGGCGACCTGCGCGCCCTGCGATCTGGCCAAGCTCGGCCGGCGTCAGGTTGCGGTGAGACTGGCCGTCGAATTTGCGGATGCCGGCGAAGGCCACGTGGTCGAGGTCGAGGTTGAGGCCCATGCCGATGGCGTCGGTCGCCACGAGGAAATCGACGTCGCCGTTCTGGTAGAGCGACACTTGCGCGTTGCGGGTGCGCGGGCTTAGCGCACCGAGCACCACGGCGGCGCCACCGCGCTGGCGCCGGACCAGCTCGGCGACGGCGTAAACGTCGTTGGCGGAGAAGGCGACGATGGCCGAGCGGCGGGGAAGCCGCGTGATCTTCTTGTCGGCGGCATAGGTGAGCTGCGAGAGGCGCGGGCGGGAGACGAGATTGGCGCCGGGAAGCACCTCGCGGATCGCATCGCGCATGGTCGCCGCGCCAAGCAGAAGCGTCTCGTTCAAGCCCCGCGCGTGGAACAGCCGCTCGGTGAAGACGTGGCCGCGCTCGCCGTCGGCGGCAAGCTGAACCTCGTCGATGGCGACAAAATCGGCCTCGAGGTCGAGCGGCATGGCCTCGACGGTGCAGACATAGAAGCGCGGGGAGGGGGGCTTGATCTTCTCCTCGCCGGTGATGAGCGCGACTTGCCCGGCCCCGACCCGGGCCACGACCTTGTCATAGACCTCGCGGGCAAGGAGTCGCAGAGGCAGGCCGATGATCCCGACGTCGTGGGCAAGCATGCGCTCGATGGCGAGGTGGGTCTTGCCGGTGTTGGTCGGCCCAAGAACGGCCGTAACGCCGCGTCCCCGCTGGGGATTGGCAGAATTCAGGGGGTAGGACCGGCTCATCTCACGCTGACCTCAACATCCGGTGCAGGGACCGGATGGAACGAGGGGGGAACGAAGCCCGTCCGAATCGCTGACTCCGCCCATTCGGATTTCGTTCCAGGCAGGATCGGCAAGCTTTCTTGCTCAGTTGATACGATCAGGGCGAAGCCGCTCCATGCGGACCCCGAGCACCATATCTTGGGTTCGTTTTCGGGTCTCTCAAGCGCCCGAGAAGGCAAAGGGAACGAAGCACAGACGAATCGGGAGGGTGTTAATTTTCGGCATCTGTTCCCCTACAACATGTTGGGATTGCGGGCTTGTCCGTTAACACTTGGGCTTCCGGCCAGAGCCTCTTCGAGGGCCTAAGGCCTAAGGCTGCGCGCTCGCGCGGCGGGCGCCTGCGACCTCGATCGACGTCACCATCGCCGAGCCATAGCCCACCGGCGTCGGCAACACAATCCGGTAGGGCACGTACATGAAGGTGCCCCGCACGGGGATGAGCCAGACCTCGATCTCATTGGTCTGCGACATGAGCTTGATGCCCGGATTATCGGGCTGGTATCCGGCGATGGGGATGAACTTAACCTGGCAGATCACCGCGGGGCCGGCATATCCCGTCGGCGTCGACCGTTGCACGTTCACCGCCCGCTTGGGGGTCAGCACGAGGTCGAAACGCTGCCTGCCGTCGAACACGGGCAAGGTCTGATTGCAGACCTTAAGATCGCCGTTCGGGTTCTCGGAGTGGGCGCTGAGAAAGGCGCCGCTCATGGGATCGAGCACGCCCTCGAGCTGCTCCTTGGTGACCGGAATGGTGCGTTCATTGGGCCGCTTGTCGGGGTAGATCGAGATCTGCGTCACGGCCCGGCTGCCGAAGGTCATGCGCAGCTGCTCGGTCTTCCTGCCGCCGTCCGAATAGCTGAGCGCGTACATAGCTGGCTCGGGCCCTGCGCTGGTCACCCGTCCGGCGCTTGCCGTGGTGCCGTTCCATTCATAGATCAGGCCCTGGAGAATGGAAAAACGGCCTTCTCCGCGCATCTCATAGTCGTCGCCACGAAAGACCGTGGTGAGGCGGAAGTCGCCGAGATTGAAACTCCCGAGATCGACGCGATAGACGGCGACGATCCGGCTGGCGGAAGCGAGATCGTTCTCGGCATAGGCTGTGTCGGGCGTGAAATTGCCCCCGACCGCGCAGGTCAGGGCGGCAACGGCCGCAAGGCTCAAGCACTGTCGCGCTGCCTGCATGGCTCCAACCCCCTGGCAAGAGCCCCGCTGCTAGAGCCCCTCCACCCGCATATCGGGTTATTTGCCAGATTCGTCAATCCGAGCATGGTTCATGTTTGTGGCGGCGCCTTGACCGGAACGGGCAGTCGCCCTATACCTCGCCCCGCCGGTTGCGACGTTTTTTGCGGGAAATCGCTTAAGCTGCATCGGCTTCCACCGAATTTCGGAGAGAAGGATCAAGGACTATGGCCCGTCGCTGCGAGCTCACCGGCAAAGCCGTGCTCACCGGCAACAATGTGAGCCATGCCAAGCGCCGGACCAAGCGCCGGTTCCTGCCCAACCTGTGCAGCGTCACGCTCGAGAGCGAGGCGCTGAAGAAGCGCGTGCGCCTCACCATCAGCGCGCATGCCTTGCGCTCGGTTGAGCATCGCGGCGGTCTCGACGCCTATCTGTTGAAGGCGGGCGATGAGGAGCTGTCGCTGAAAGCGCGCCGTCTCAAGCGCGATATCGCCAAGGTCAGCGCCACGCAGCCGCGAGCCGCTGCCTCCTAGCCGGTTCCCACTTTGCACCATGCTTTAATCCGCCGGCGCTCCGGCGGCCACGGGCTGACCTTGCGGCAGCGAGAATTGCATGATCAGCGTGCGCTGGAGCGGGCTGAAATTGTCGTCCGACATGAGCGTGATGATGGTCTCGCCCGAGGCCCTGCGGTGGACGGCGATCGCCTCCATATTGTCGATGTTCAAGCTGTCAGTGGCTTCAAGCAGGACCTGGCCATCGATCAGGGCGCCGGGCTTGAGCTCGCTTGCGGTCACGCGGCGGATGCGCATCTTGATCCCCTCGCTGTAGCGGAAACGGCGCTCGAGCACGACGATGCCGCCGTCGGGGAGGGCGGCAGCGTCGGTGATGTCGAAGCCTTCCAGGCGCTTCAGCGCGATCCCTCCCGGGCCTGGACCGCCGATCAGCCAGCCTTGCAGATTGCCATTCTTGTCGGTCAGGTTCTCGGCGAAGGCGACGAGCGTGCCCTTGAGCGGGCCGGCGCGGATGAGCGCGAGCGCCTCAAGCCCGCTATTCCGGCTCATTCGTTTCGTCCCGGCGGGAAGGGGGACAGAGCCATTGGGGGGTCCAAAGTTCTCGCCGTCGAAGGGATAGCGAAGGATCCGATGATGGCGCTCAAAGGAAACATAGGCGGTTCCCTTCTTGGGATCGCCGTCGATGAGAGTCATCCCCTCCGAGTCACGCTCGGTGTCGTCGAGCAGCGGTTTGCCGTTATTGCCGAGAAGCGGGCCGAGCGTGACATTGCTCAAGCCTTTGAGCTTCCGCCCGTCATAGTCGAGAGTGGCCCTAAGCCAGCTGCCGGCATCTGAGATGGCAAGGAGCGACGTCCCTGAAGGATCGAGGGCAAGCGCCGAGTAGCCGCCGAAATAGCTCGACTTGGCGTAGAGATTGAGGCCGCCCCTGAAGACGAGCTTGCCGAACTCCTTGCGGTCGGGGTTGTCACGATCGAAGTCGATGGGAATGGCGGTGACGGTGGTTGTGGTGGGCCCGGCGAGTACCGTCAGCGGCTTGTCGGCAAGCGCCGGAACGATCGCCAAGCTCACTGCGGTCGCAGCGAGCGCGGCGGCGAGATAGCGCGATGCTCTGCGGGAGAAGGGCCTCACGCTAATTGAGCTTCCGGCGCCTGGCTCGCGCCGCCGAAGGCACCGCGCGATGCAGCTGCCGCCAGGCAAGGTCTTCGTCGAACAGCTCGGCAAGCTTCTCGGTCATGACGCCGGCAAGCTCCTCGGCGTCGGTGACGGTGACGGCGCGCCGGTAATAGCGCGTGACGTCATGGCCGATGCCGATGGCAAGAAGCTCCACGGAGGAGCGGGTCTCGATCTCTTCGATCACCTGGCGGAGGTGACGCTCCAAATATGACCCTGAATTGACGGAGAGGGTCGAATCGTCGACCGGCGCCCCGTCGGAGATCATCATCAGGATGCGCCGCTGCTCTGGCCGTGCCAGCAGGCGCTGATGCGCCCAAGCCAGCGCCTCGCCGTCGATATTCTCCTTGAGCAGGCCCTCCCGCATCATCAGCCCGAGATTGCGGCGCGATCGGCGCCACGGGGCGTCGGCCGACTTGTAGACGATGTGGCGGAGGTCGTTGAGGCGGCCGGGCAGCGGCGGCTTCAGCGCGTTCAGCCACTCCTCACGCGAATGGCCGCCCTTCCAGGCGCGCGTGGTGAAGCCGAGGATCTCGACCTTGACGCCGCACCGCTCCAGCGTCCGCGCCAGGATATCGGCGCAGCAGGCGGCGACCATGATGGGGCGGCCGCGCATCGAGCCGGAATTGTCGAGCAGAAGGGTGACCACAGTATCGCGGAACTTGGTGTCGCGCTCCTGCTTGAAGGTGAGGGGGTGCATCGGGTCGACAATGACCCGGGCAAGCCGGGCGGCGTCGATCATGCCTTCCTCGAGGTCGAAGTCCCAGCCGCGATTCTGCTGGGCGAGAAGCCGCCGCTGCAGCCGGTTGGCGAGACGCGCCACGGCGCCGTGCAGCGCCTGGAGCTGCTTGTCGAGAAAGGCGCGCAGGCGCTCGAGCTCGTCGGCGTCGCACAGCTCCTCGGCGTTGACGATCTCGTCATAGGCGCGGGTGAAGACCTTGTAGCCGAAGGCCTCGGGGTCTTCGAGCACCGAGAGATTGGGGCGCCAGGGCTCAGACCGGCGCGGCAGCTCCGAGGCATTGGCATAGCGGTCGAGCCGCTCGGTCGAGCCATCGTCCCTGTCGTCGAGGGAGTCATCGCCTTGTGATTCCTGCTCGGCGCGTCCATCGGCCGAGAGATCGGCACGCTCCTGCCCCTCGGCATTCTCCGCCTCGGCATCGGCAGCGTTCGGATCGGCCTCGCTCTCGGCCGATTTGTCCTCGTCCTCGCGCTGCTCAAGCTGGTCGGCGAGATTGAGCGTCGCGAGCAGATCGCGGGTCAGCCGCCCGAAGGCCTCCTGGTCGAACAGCATCTCCGGCATGCGGTCGAGCACGGTGTGCGCGCGGCCCTCGATCCAGGGACGCCACAAATTGACCACGGCGCGGGCCTTGGCCGGCGGCGTCTGTCCGGTGAGCGTCTCGCGCACCAGGAGCCCAAGCGCATCGGGAAGCGGCGCCTCCGAGCGGTCGGCGACTTCCGCGAAGCGGCTCCGCTCATAGCGCTGTTCCATGCGGGCGGCCAGGTTGGCCGCCACGCCCTGCATGCGCTTGGCCCCGATCGCCTCGACGCGGGCCTGTTCGATCGCCTCGAACACGGCGCGCGCCTCGCCGGAGGGTGGCGCCAAGGCCTCATGCAGGCGCGGGTCGTGGCAGGCAACGGAGAGGGCCGCGGCGTCGGCATGGCCGCGGATCACGGCGATCTCCGCCTTGCTCGGAACGCGCGAAGGCTCAGGCAGGCGCGCCGTTTTGCCGGACAGCCCCGGAGGCTCGCTCGTGAACACCACCTCGACGCCGCTGTCGGCGGCGATCGAGCGGGTGGTCAGAGTCACGGCGCGCTTGAAGGGATCGAGCGGCGCTTCTTTACGCCGGGTGAGCGACATCGCTAGCTCAATGCAACATTGGCGGTCGACTGCGGCAGGTCCTCGCCGAAGCAGCGCTGATAGAACTCGGCGATCAGTCCGCGCTCGAGCTCGTCGCATTTGTTGAGGAAGCTGAGCGCGAAGGCGAGCCCGATATCGCCGAAGATCTCGGCGTTCTCGGCCCAGGTGATCACCGTGCGCGGGCTCATCACCGTCGACAGATCGCCGTTCATGAAAGCGTTGCGGGTGAGCTCGGCGACGCGGACCATGTTGCCCACGGTCTTGCGCCTGACCTCAGTGTTCCACGACTTGGCCTTGGCGAGCACGATGTTCACCTCGTCGTCATGGGGCAGATAGTTGAGGGTGACGACGATGGACCAGCGGTCCATCTGGCCCTGGTTGATCTGCTGGGTGCCGTGATAGAGGCCGCTCGTGTCGCCAAGCCCGATGGTGTTGGTGGTGGAGAACAGGCGGAAGGCGGGATGTGGCCTGATCACCTTCGACTGGTCGAGCAGCGTGAGCCGCCCCGACACCTCGAGTACCCGCTGGATCACGAACATCACGTCGGGCCGGCCGGCGTCATACTCGTCGAAACACAGTGCGGTGTTGGACTGCAGCGCGTAAGGCAGGATGCCCTCGCGGAACTCGGTGATCTGCATGCCGTCGCGAATGACGATGGCGTCCTTGCCGACCAGGTCGATGCGGCTCACATGGCTGTCGAGATTGATGCGGATGCAGGGCCAGTTCAGCCGCGCCGCCACCTGCTCGATATGGGTCGACTTGCCGGTGCCGTGATAGCCCTGGATCATCACCCGGCGGTTGTGCTTGAAGCCGGCGAGGATGGCGAGCGTCACGTCCTTGTTGAAGAGATAATCGGCGTCGAGGTCCGGGACATGCTCGTCTGCGCGCGCATAGGCGGGCACTTCGAGATCGGTGTCGATGCCAAAGACTTGGCGCACGGATACCGACATATCCGGCATACCGGCGCCGTTGTGGGCAGCTACGAGGGTCATGGGCAGTGGGAGCCTATTGGTCGCTTTTCAAAAGGGGCTCGCTTGAAGCGGAAGCCTCGATTTTGCGGGGGGCTGGTCCAAGAGACTCACGCAAGCCCCGCCTGTCTCAGATAGTTATAGGCTTGGATCACTTCGCGCAACTTGTCCTCTGAGGCGCGGTCCCCTTGGTTGCGGTCGGGGTGGAGACGCTTAACCAGTTCCTTGAAGCGGGCCTTGATATCGGCCTTGGTGGCGCTGTCCTCGAGATTGAGCTGGCGCAGGCATTTGCGCTCGAGGCGCCGCAGCGGCCGGGCCGGCTCACTGCCGGGCACCTTGGCGTCGGGGGGTTTGTCGCCGAACAGGCCGAAGGGATCCAAGGCGGTAAAGCGGTGGGCGAAGCCGTTGCGTCGGCCGCTCGTCTTGGCGCCACGGCTGCGCGACCAGGAATTCACGCCGATGAACCAGGTCGGACGATGGCCGATCGTGTCGTCCTTCTGATGCTTGACCACGTCCTCGTCGGGGAGCCCGGAAAAGTAATTATAGGCCTTGTTGTATTGCCGCACGTGGTCGAGGCAGAAGCGATGATACTTGCCCTCCTGGCCCCGTCCCTTTGGCGCAGGATAGAGGCCTGGCTCCTTGCAGCCCTGCCACTCGCAAGACGGACAGGACTCGCGCAACAGGCGGTTCTCGTCGGGCTTGACGCGCAGACGGTCGAAGAATTTCGAGTCGAGCTTCATGGGACCGGCATTATGGGAAGCGGAAGTAGGCACGACAAGCCATGGCACTTAAGGGGCGGACTAGGATATGGTGATCGGTTGTGGTTTTGGAGAGGACGGCGATGCGCGCTGAGGATTCAATCACACAAAAGTTGCGAGACGCCTTCGCGCCGCTGGCGCTCGAGGTCGTCAACGACTCCCACCGTCATGCGGGCCACGCCGGGGCACCCGGAACCGGCGACAGCCACTTCACCATCAAAGTGGTGTCGGCGAGCTTCGCCGGTAGGTCGCGCATCGAACGTCACCGTATGATAAACTCCGTCCTTGCCGAGGAGCTCGCAGGCCCGGTGCATGCGCTCGCGATCAGGGCGCTTGCGCCCGACGAGTAGACGTAACGAAGAAATGGAGGACGTGAATGAGAACTCAGGTTGTGTTCGTCGCCGCGGCAGTTTTGTTCAGCCTAGCCGTTGCTTCTCACGGCATGGCCATGGCACCTCAATACCAATGTGCTGTCGGCGACATGGCGCAAGCAAAGGACGATGTCGACGTCTATGACAGCCCCGTCGACCCGCGCGCTGCCTATGACAACTATTTCATGCGCGAAGACACTCAGGGCAAAGTCCTCGCCCGTCATGAGGACGGCTGGTGCAAGCTCAAGGGCGTGGCGCCGGGTGGCGGTGACGGCTGGGTTGCCGAGGACCATCTCCAAGCTACGGCATCAACTGGCGCCGGAGGTGGCACGGGAGGAGGAGCGGAGACGGGTGGCGGAACCGAACCGGGTGGTGGCGGCGGTGGCGGTGGTGCTCCGGCAGCCCAGCCGTAAAAGTACGATTGCAAAGACCTGGGGCAAAACGAGGGTGCGGCAGGCGGCGCCGCGGACCCGAAACTAAAATACGAATGTGAGGACCTCGGCGGCGGCGGCAAGCGCTGCTGCTGGGTCACGTATCCCTAGGGGCCGCGTTACGGCGGAGGCGGCGGCGCCACCACATCGTTAGTTGAGACTTCAGCGAAGCGCTGACGCCGCCGAACAGTCATGGCTTACAGGTGT
>DASYIU010000083.1:0-3770 GCA_035997285.1 Methyloceanibacter sp.
ACGATTTTTTCCTGCGCCAGCTCGCGGCCAAGCAGGATTTCGAGGCCATCAAGGATTACGTCGCCTGGACCATGCATGCGTCGCAAGCCATCGCCGTCAAGGTGGTCAATCCGGGCGGCATCAGCGCCTTCAAGTTCAACCAGCGCAAGCTCGATCTCGACGAGGAGCACGTCTACTACCACGTCACGCCGCGACAGATCGTCGTGACGCTCGCCAGGGCACTCGAGGAGCTCGGCGTCATCCACCCGCTGCACGTGCACGGCTGCAATCTCGGCATCCCCGGCAATATTGAATCGACGCTTGCCACCATCCGCGCAATGGACGGCCTGCGACTGCATATGACGCATACGCAGTTCCTCAGCTACGGCACCGAGGGCGATCGGAAGTTCTCCTCGGGCGCGGCGCAACTCGCCGAGCTGGTCAACAAGAGCCCGAACATCTCTATCGATGTCGGTCAGGTCATGTTCGGGCAGACTTGCACGGCGTCGGGCGACAGCATGCGCCAATACGCCATCGCGAAGAATGCACATCCCAAGAAGTCCGTGATCATGGACATCGAGTGCGACGCGGGCTGCGGCGTGGTGCCCATGCGCTACCGCGACAAAAGCTTCGTTAACGCCTTGCAATGGGCGATCGGGCTCGAGACGTTTCTGCTGATGGAGGATCCCTGGCGCATCTTCCTCACCACCGACCACCCCAACGGCGCGCCGTTCTACACCTATCCGCACCTGATCAGGCTGCTCATGGACAAGAGCTTCCGCGACGACGCGTTACAGAAGATCAATCCCGACGCTCAAGCGCAGAGCACGCTGCTCAAGTCGCTGACTCGCGAATATACGCTCGACGAGATCGCCATCCTGACCCGGGCCGGCCCGGCGCGAAGCTTAGGCCTCAAGGACCGGGGGCATTTGGGGGTGGGCGCCTCCGGTGACATCACCGTCTATCGCGACGATCCGGACCGCGAGGCTATGTTCGCCACGCCCGAACTCGTGTTCAAGAACGGCGAGTTGATCGTGCGCAACGGCAAGGTGGTGAAGGTGGTGCAGGGCGCAACGCACGTGGCGCGGCCCGACTATGACCGGGCCATTGAGAAGCCGCTTCGCGACTATTTCGACCGCTACCACACGGTGCGAATGGAAAATTTCAGGGTCGCCAACGCAGAAATCATCAAGGGCGACAAGGGCTCCATCGTCGTGCAGCCGACGCGGGCCCGCAGCGCGTAGCACACCAATTCGTCCGAGACTCGTGGACCAGGCAGTTTAGGCGCTTCAATTCGATGTTTTCGGCGGGCGTCCCACGATATCGAAATCGGCTTCCTGAATTTGGGACTTCTGCACCACGCTCGACGTGGCGGCGAGCGCACGCTGGCAGGCTTCGTGGCCGGCGCGTTTGTCCTCGGCCGTGACCGGCTCGCCGTCGGCCACCCGGTCGGCCGTGGCGAAGCAGGCCTCTATGTCCTGAGCCAGCGCCGGTCCCGCGTTGAAGGCGAGCGACATGCCGAAAACGGTCAGCAAGATTAAGCTTCGGGCCGACATGCACAGCCTCCGAGGGCCCTCTTACTCTGACCCATATTTAGGGACGGAGGGGCGTCGTGCCAGTAACACTCTTGCGAGAAGGCGGCGAAGCAGAGAGACGCCAAAGACGGCCTACTCGGCGGCGAGCCTTACATACTCGCCCTTGCCGACGGGGCAGGCGGCCCACAGCTCCTCGAGCGCGCCGATCAGATAGACGATCTCTGCGTCGGTGTGCACCGGGGAGGGCGTGAAGCGCATCCGCTCGGTGCCGCGCGGCACGGTGGGGTAATTGATCGGCTGCACATAGAGCCGGTACCTGGTGAGCAACGTGTCGGTCACCGCCTTGCAGTGCACGGGATCGCCGACCATCACCGGCACAATGTGGCTCGGATTGTCCATCACCGGCAGGCGAGCGTTGCCCATCAGACCTTTCACCTTCTTGACCCGCTCGTTGAGCCGCGCGCGCTCGATCTCGCTCCGCTTCAAATGCCGGATGCTGGCGAGAGCGCCGGCGACGATGGCCGGTGCCAAAGAGGTGGTGAAGATGAAGCCCGGCGCAAAGGAGCGAATGGCGTCGCAGCAGGCCCTGCTCGCGGCGATATAGCCGCCCATGACGCCGAAGCCCTTGGCGAGCGTCCCGTTGATGATGTCGACGCGATCCATGACGCCTTCGCGCTCGGCGATGCCGCCGCCGCGCGGGCCGTAAAGGCCGACGGCGTGGACTTCATCGAGATAAGTGAGCGCGTTGTACTTCTCGGCAAGCTCGCAGATCGCGGCGATTGGCGCGATATGCCCGTCCATGGAATAGACGCTCTCGAACACGATGATCTTGGGCGTCGCGAGCGGCACTTGTTTCAGCATCTCCTCGAGATGCTCGACGTCGTTATGGCGGAAGATATGCTTCGCGCCGCCGCCGCGGAGGATGCCTTCGATCATCGAGGCGTGGTTCTTCTCGTCGGAGAAGATCACCGTGCCGGGGACCAGCTTGACCAGGGTCGAGAGCGTCGCGTCATTGGCAATATAGGCGGATGTGAAGAGGAGTGCCGACTCTTTGCCATGGAGGTCGGCAAGCTCGGCTTCGAGTTCCACATGATAGTGGGTGGTGCCGGAAATGTTGCGAGTGCCGCCGGAGCCCGCGCCTACTTCCTCGATGGCCTCGTGCATGGCGGCGCAGACGGCAGGATGCTGGCTCATGCCGAGATAGTCGTTAGAGCACCACACGGTCACGTCGTGGGTGCCCGCTTGCGTGAAATGGTCGGCAGTCGGATAGGCCCCGCAGCGGCGCTTCAGCTCGGCGAAGACGCGATAGCGGCCTTCCTGATGCAGCGCCTCAAGATGCTGTCGGAAGCGATTCTCGTAGTCCATTCGAGTCCTCAAAGACTGTCGGCCTGCGCCAGCCCCGTTATCCCCCGGTTGCCGCCTTAAATATGGGAAACAACAAGCCCTTTCGCCGCCGGCCTCGGTGGCGGCACCGGGGTAACTAGCACCGATGGCGCTACCCTAACAAGGATTGCAAGCTCATGGTCCGGCGGCTTTTTTGCCGCATCATTGCAGCCGTTCCAACAATCTGCAACCAAGTGGGCCCCCTGACGCGCGGCCGCTGAGGAGTTCAGGCTTGTCCGGCACTAATGCGTGATGCCTTCCCATGCTGGCGCGATGAAGAAGACACGCCGCCAAAAGAGATAGGAGATTTACTCATTCGTAACAGTAAAAGTGCGGCGTCTCGGACTTTACCGAAAGATCAAAGACTCCCTGCTAAGCCAGGCTCAATGGTCGCGTCAGTCGACCCAGGCAGGGAAAGGGCGTCTCAACCTATGGACTCAAGTCAATCCTTACAGGACGCGAGGATCCTGTATCCGAGCGCCGACTTCGTCGCTCCCGTTCGCACTGTGGTGCCGCGACCTTCGCCTGCCGGATTTCTGCTCGGCGCCGGTTGCGCGGCGTTGCTGGTGCTGACTGTCGCCGGCGCGAGCCTCGTGCTGTCACGGAGCTTCGCCGATGCGCGGACCCCTTGGGCGGACCAATTCAGTCTCGACCGCCTACCAAGCCTTTCGCTCTCCTCAGACACGGCCCCTCACGGGCGGCCAGACGGGGCCGCTCGGTTAATCCCCCGCTATGCGAGGCTCACTTCTTAGTGGATTTGGGCGGCTTCTCGGAGGCTTGCTGGGTCAATCGCTCGGCCACCGCGGCCGCAAGGCCGAGGATCGCCTTGGTCGGGACGCGCACCGCCATGACGTCCAGGCGCTGCTTCTCCTC
>DASYIU010000084.1:0-2768 GCA_035997285.1 Methyloceanibacter sp.
ATCGCCGAGCCTATAAGCGAGCCCCGTATCTTCGCCCACCAGCGCATGGCGGACCTCGTCGTGATAGAAATATTCGTGTCCGATGGAGGAGGCGGGGACGAACCCGTCGGCCCCGGTCTCGATCAGCCGCACGAACAGGCCGGTGCGCACGAGACCTGAGACGCGCGCCTGGAACTTTGCGCCGATGCGGTCGGCAAGATAGGCGGCGATGAGACGGTCGGCCGTCTCCCGCTCCGCCGCCATGGCACGGCGCTCGGTGTCGGAGATGCTTTGCGCGATCTCCTGAAGCTCGCCCATCTCGCCATCGGTCAAACCGTCGGGCCCAAGCCCGAGCGCCCTGATGAGCGCGCGGTGCACGATGAGGTCGGCATACCGGCGGATGGGCGAGGTGAAGTGAGCGTAGCGGCGGAGACTGAGCCCGAAATGTCCGAGATTGTCCCCGCTATAGACGGCCTGGGCTTGGCTCCGCAGGATCACCTCGCCGACGAGCTCGGCAGACGGCGTCGAGCGCGTATCGGCGAGGATGCGGTTGAACAGGGCGGGCTTGATCGCGCCCGACTTCGGCAGCTTGAGCCCGATGGTGCCCAAGAACTCGCCGAGCGACACGAGCTTCTCCTTCGACGGGCAATCGTGGACGCGATAGATCAGCGGCGAACGCTTGGCCTCCAGCGTCTCGGCCGCCGCGACATTGGCGGCGATCATGAGCTCCTCGATCAGGCGGTGGGCGTCGAGGCGGGGAGGGCTCACGACGCCCCGCACGCGGCCCTTGTCGTCGAGCAGGATCTTGCGTTCCGGCAAGTCCAGGTCGAGCGGCCCCCGCTCAGTGCGCTCCATCACGAGGCTCGCATAGGCGCCCCATAAAGGCCTGAGCACAGGCTCGAGCAGAGGCCCCGTGACCGCGTCGAGGCGGCCGTCTATTGCCGCCTGCGCCTGCTCATAGGTGAGGCTCGCGGCGGAGCGCATCAGGGCGCGGAAGAAGCGATGGCCAAGCTTTTTCCCGTCTTTGTCGAAGACCATGCGGACGGCAAGGCAAGGCCTCGGCTCGTCCTCCTTCAGTGAGCAGAGGTCGTTGGAGATCCGCTCAGGCAGCATCGGCACGACGCGGTCGGGAAAGTAGACGGAATTGCCGCGCTTCCTCGCCTCCTTGTCCAGCGCGCTACCCGGGCGGGCATAGGAGGCGACGTCGGCGATGGCGACGATGGCCAGCCAACCCCCGCGATTCTTGGGATCGGGGTCGGTTTCAGCCCACACCGCATCGTCATGGTCGCGGGCGTCCGACGGGTCGATGGTCACGAGGGGGAGATGCCTCAGATCCTCCCTACGTCCGATATCAGGCTCCTTGGCGGCGTCCGCCTCGGCGAGCACGGCTTGCGGGAAGGTATCGGGGATGCCGTGGGCGTGGACCGCAATGAGGCTGATCGCCTGTTGCGCGCTAGGGTTGCCGAGCCGCTCGGTGATGCGCGCGGCCTCCACACCGAACCGCGAGGAGCGGGCAAGCTCGAAGCGGACGAGCTCGCCGTCTTGCGCCCCGCCTGTGCCACCTCGCGCCACGGGCCACTCTTTCAGCTGCTTGCGGTCGACGGGATCGATGACGCCAGCGCCTCCAGGCAGGGCGCGAAAGATGCCGAGCAGGCTGCGCGTTGCCCGCGCCAGGCGCTTGATGGTCCGCGCCTGATAGGGATAGCCGGCGTCGGCCCCAAGGGCGGTGATCCGCGCCAGCACGCGGTCGCCGATGCCGGCGGCAGGTCCCGCCTCACGTTTGCTTTCGGCCATGAGGATGCGGGGCGGGGCGCCATGCTCCTCGTCCCACACCGCGGGCCGGGCGATGAACTCGCCATCCCTGTCGCGGCTAACGATCTCGAGCACGGTCACCGGCGGCAGGACGCCAGGCCGCGACAGCTTGCGCCGCGAGCCCGCGATCAACCCGTCGTCGGCCATCTCGCGCAAGAGCGCCTTCAGCGCGATCCGATCGCTACCCTTGACGCCGAAGGCGCGCGTGATCTCCCGCTTGCCGGCCTCTTTGCTGGCGCTAGCGAGAAAGTCGAGAATCTCTTGCTTCGAAGGTAGTTTGCTCACGGTCGCGTTGCGCGAGGTCCCCTTAGGTTTTGCCACCGGCGCCGCTCAGCCTGCCGTCTCCTCGACGGCCTGTTTGCTGCTCTTGCCGCCTTTACGTGCCGATTTCTTTGCCGGCCTCTTGGCCGGTCCTTTGGCGCTCCTGGCAGCAATCAGCTCGACGGCCTCGGCAAGGGTGACCTGCTCGGGCTCGCGGTCCTTGGGCAGCGTGGCGTTGACCTTGCCATGCTTCACGTAAGGGCCATATCGGCCGCTCAGGACCTGCACCTTTCCGCCAAGCTCAGGATGCGCGCCGAGATCCTTGATCACGCTCGGCCCCCGCCGGGCGCCGGCAGAGGCAGCCTTCTCGGCAAGAAGGCTCACGGCGCGGTTGATTCCCACCTCGAACACCTCCTCTGGCGCCGAGAGGCTCGCATATTTGCCGTCATGCTGCACATAGGGCCCATAGCGGCCGAAACCTGCCACGATCGGCTTTCCCGACTCAGGATGGAGGCCGACCTCGCGGGGAAGCGACAGCAGAGCGAGCGCGCGCCCAAGATCGAGGCCCTCGGGGTCGGTGCCTTTCGGTATCGAGGCGCGCTTCGGCTTCTCCTTGTCCTTGCCGCTGCCATCGCCGAGCTGGACGTAAGGCCCGAACCGGCCGGTGCGCACCGTCACGTCGAGCCCGGTCTCGGGATCGGCGCCGAGCGATCTCG
>DASYIU010000085.1:0-10118 GCA_035997285.1 Methyloceanibacter sp.
CAGGCGCAGGATCTCGAGATCGGTGACCCACAGGCTCGCCTGCTCGACCGCGGTGAAGACTTCCGACAGCGCCGGCGAATAGGCGCCGGGGAAGATGTACTTCCTGAGCCAGGGGCCTGCCGTGCCGGGCGGGCTCATATGGCCGATCGAGTGCAGCAGCATGAGGCCGTTGTCCTCGAGCAGCGCGTTCACCTTGGCGAAGAACTCGCCGTAATGGTGCACGCCGACATGCTCGAACATGCCGACCGAGACGATGCGGTCGAAGCGGCCTTGCAGCGCGCGGTAGTCGAGGAGCTCGAAGCGGACGCGATTGCCAAGCCCAGCCACCCGCGCCTTCGCGTTGGATAAAGCATGCTGCTCCTTGGACAGGGTGACGCCGGTCACCTCGACCTCGGCGAGCCGGCCGAGATAGAGCGCAAGGTCGCCCCAGCCGCTGCCGATATCGAGAATGCGCAAGCCCGGCTGAAGATCGAGCTTGGCGGCGATCAGCCTGAGCTTGTTGGTTTGCGCCTGCTCGAGGCTCTCGCCGTCGTCGAGAAAATAGGCGCAGGAATATTGCATGCCCTCATCGAGAAACAGCCGGTAGAAATTGTTGCCGAGATCGTAGTGGTGGGCGACGTTTCTCTGCGCCTGGCCCACGCGGTTGGCCTGCTGGAAGCGCTTCAGCCCGCGCGAGATGCGCCGCAGCACCTTCTGCGATGGATAGGAGCCGAGCGAGAGCCGGTTGATGGAGAACAGCGTCAGGAAGTCTCGGAGCGTCGAGTCCTCGAAGCGCATCCGTCCGTCCATATAGGCTTCGCCCGCATGCAGCTCCGGATTGAAGAAGAGCTTGCGATAGAGCGTGCGGTCGCTGAGCACCATGGTGACCTGGGGCCCCGGCGCGCCGGCGAAGATGTGCACGCCGCCGTCGGCATCGACCACCTTCAGCGTGCCGACACGCACGAAGGACTTCAGCATATGCGACAGGGGAAACATGAGGGGCTCCTCGCTTGGGCCGCGCGAGTTGCTTGGCCCGCGAGGGCGCTATCTCATCGTCCGTCGATCCGCCCGCCGACGATGGCGATGGTCTGCTGATAGACGCCGGCGGCGTTCCAGCCCTGAATAGCGGCGAAGTTGGGCTCGCCTTCCTGGTAGCCAGCGCCCCGAACCCAGCCGTGACCTTTCAGGAAATTGGCGGTGGAGGCGAGCGCGTCGGCCTTGACGTTGAGATTGACGACGCCATTGCCGTCGCCGTCCACGCCATAGAGCAGAATGTTCTTGGGCAGAAACTGCGTTTGGCCGACCTCGCCATGCATGGCGCCGCGCGTTGAGCCGGTGAGAACGCCGCGATCGACGAGCTCGAGCGCCGCATAGAGCTGATCGGTGAAATATTCGGTTCGGCGGCAGTCATAGGCGAGCGTGGCGACGGCCGAGAGCGTCTCCTGATTACCCATGAAGGTGCCAAACCCCGTCTCCATGCCCCAGATGGTGACCAGCGGTCCGGGCGGTACGCCGTAGCGCTTCTCGATGCCGGCAAAGAGGGCGGCATTGGCGGCCTTCAACGATTTGCCTTTAGCTGCGATGGCGGGGGCGCCCCGCTTGGCCATGAAGGCATCGAGCGACAGCTTGAAGCTGTGCTGGCCGCGGTCGGCCCTGATGGTCCCCACCGAATAGGTGGTGTCCATCAGTGCGGCGACGGCCTTCGGCCCTACGCCCCGCGCCTGGGCCTCGTTGCCGAAAACCGGCTTCCAGGCCTCGAACCCGGCGCCGGTATTGCCGCAAGGGGCTGCCTCGGCCGAGCCGCACATGGTGATTAGCGCAACGGCGAACAAAGCTGCCCGGTCCACTCGCCTGTCCACCGTAGAGGCCCTCCGCGCTTCCCCGTCCCGCGCTATAAGAAGCGCAGAGTCGTTATTCTATAGATCTTCAAATTCGCCCCCGCGTGACAGTTCTATCGCGTCGTTTCGCGGCTTGGCAATGTCCGTTGTCAGACTGGAGCGGGAACGGTCCGAGGGGGTCATCCCTTGGACTGCATTTTGCCCCATGCATCCGCCATCAGCCAGCTAAGCTGTTGGGCCTGAATGCCAAATGTCTGCATCTGGGTTTGCGCGTAGCGACTCTGGAGGGTGAGCACCTCCTGGACGTCCTTCGCTTTGGCCAGGTCGCTTGCTAAAGCGAAGGAGCGTTCGGCGTTCTCCTTGGCGAAGCCGATGGCCCGCTCCTGGACGGCCTTGAAGCCGCCCATCTGCGCGTTAAAGCCACCCATCTCCACGGTCCCGGTTGACTTCGCCCATGCGCCCATGGCTTGGGTCAGGAAATCCATGAATTGGCCGTAAGCGGCCCGCGCCTGCTCGACATTCTTTTCCGCCATGTCGCGCAGCTCAGGGGGTATCTCAAACGGAGGCTTGTCACCCATGGGATCCTCTTATTAAGTCGGCTGTTGCAACGCGAGCGCAGGCTCGCTCCTTTTAGGGGCGCTAGCCTACTGCATTTTTGGGTGAGGCGGGGGCCCCGTTTAGCGCCAAGTTTGGCATCTGGGCGCCTCACCGGCCAAGGGCGCCGGACAAAATTTGAGCGGGTTTTGGCCCTAGGGGAGGTAATGTACGGGCGACCAACCCTTCGACGCCTGATTTGCAGGGAGCAGACCATGAGGCCGATCGCATTAGGGCTCATTTTGGCGGTATCGCTCAGTCTGCCGGGATTCGCGGCAGAACCCGATGGGCCGGCCGAGCTGATCACGAAAACCGAAGCGGTCCGCATCGCCATCCAAGGCAAGCTCTCCCCCAAGTCCTCGGCACGCAAGAGCGAGCAAGGCGCGCTCGTGGAATATTATTCGGTTCCCGACCAGCATCTCCTGTGGGTGGATGAGAATGGCCTGACAGAGCGCGGCAAGGCCATCATGGCCGAGATCGCCAAGGCCGACGACTACGGCCTGCGGGCGTCAGACTACGCGCTGCCCAAGGCCGACGGCTTCAACGCCGCCGACGCCAAAGCCGCCGATTGGCTCGCCGACGCCGAGATCAAGGTCAGCTATGCCGTGCTCGATTACGCCAATGACGCTCGCGGCGGCCGCATCGACCCGCAGCGCTTGAGCGAAAATCTCGATCCCACGCTTTCCTTGCCCGATCCTTCCGAGGTGATGGGCTCGATCGCCATCCGCTCGGACCCGGCCGCTTATTTGCGCAGCTTCCAGCCCGACCAGCCGCAATTCGAGGCGCTCCGCCAGAAGCTCCTCGAGGCCCGTGGCGGCGGCAAGCCCGCCGAGCCTGCCAAGCCTGGCGTCGTCATGATCCCCGACGGGCCGGTCCTCAAGTTCGGCGTCGAGAACGAGCAAGTGGCGCTCCTCAGGAAGCGACTGGAGGTTCAGTCTCGGCCTGGCGCCAACGAGAACATGTTCGACAAGGACGTGTTCGATGCCGTGCGGCAGTTCCAGTTCGCCCACGGCGCTGCTCCCGACGGGCTGGTGGGCGCCGGGACGCGGCGCATGCTCAACAGCGACCAGCCGCAACAGCCGCGACCGGCGGGAGGCCAGGCGAAGGTCCAAGCCCTTCTGCTCAACATGGAGCGTTGGCGCTGGCTCCCCCACGACCTCGGGCCCTATTACGTCACGGTCAACATCCCCGAGTTCATGCTGCGCGTGGTCGAGGACGACAAGACGGTGCATTCGACCCGCGTCGTCGCCGGCAAGCCCGACAAGCAGACCCCGATCTTCTCCGACGAGATGGAGGAGATCGTCTTCAACCCCTATTGGAACGTGCCTAACTCCATCAAGATCCAGGAGATCGCGCCATATCTGCAGCAAGGAGGCGGGTTCTTCGGCGGCGGATGGGACACGTCGGTCCTCGCCCGTCACAATTTGCGCATCCGGGGCGCTAGCGGCCGTGAAATCGATCCCGACACGATCGATTGGGGTCGGGTCGATATCCGTAATTACGAGCTGTACCAGCCTCCCGGACCCGACAACGTGCTGGGCACGGTGAAATTCGTGTTCCCCAACAAGCACGACGTCTACATGCACGACACGACGCAGAAGAACCTGTTTGCGCAGACCGTCCGCGCAGAGAGTCATGGCTGCATGCGGGTGCAGAATCCGCAACAGCTGGCGCTGCTCCTGCTGCATCACGATCAGGGCTGGTCACAGGCACAGATCGAATCGGCGCTGGACGGCGAGGACAATCACATCCAGCTGAAGACACATATTCCCGTCTACATCACCTATTTCACCCTCAAGGTGAACGACGACGGCTCGGTCTCCACGTTCAACGACATCTACGGCCACGATGCCAGGATGGCAGCGGCGCTGAGCGGGAAGGCCGTGATTTACGATGAGCCGGCCCAAACCGACGACGAGGTCGTCGCCGGCCAGTGGAATCCACGCGGCAAACGCAACCGCCGCGATGATCTGAGCAACGACTTCACCCGCGCGCTGTTCGGATTTTAGTCAGGCGCGAGGGCGGCTAGCGCAGGTCGCCAAGACGCGGAACCCCGGAGCGTTCAGCTTAGAGTTGCTCTGCAGCGCATCGCGCGCTTCCCTGCAAGCAACCTGGGTGGAGAAATCGATCACGGTCGTTGTCGCCGCGCTGCCCACGGTGCCGGCGGCGCCGTATAAGGCAAACACCAGCATCCGGCGCCCTTCGGACTGAGCGGTGCGTGCGAGTGTGCCTCCCAACGATGCCTTCCGGAAATTGAAGCACACAGCCAGACACTTTGGAAGGGGAGCGCATCTCGGGCTTCGCCCGGTGAAAATTCGCCGGGCAACGCTAAATTTTGGCCACAACTCCGATCGAATGTTGGGTCGAGCGCGTTAGTCCGCTTGGGCCGAGGGAAACGGGCCCAGGGATTTCGGGGGAAGTCGATGATCGACCTGTATCGCCTGTTGGGCATCAAACGGGGTGCCACCAAGCAAGACGTGCGCCGAGCCTATCGGCGAAAAGCCAAGGTCTCGCATCCTGACAGCGGCGGATCGGTCGAAGCGTTCAGCGCGCTCGCCACCGCCCACGATGTGCTGTCCGATCAACAACGCCGCGAGCGATACGACGCCACCGGCGAGATCGAGACCGCCCGGCCAAATAATTTCGATGGCAGCGCCATGGAGGTCATCGCCCACAAGCTCGGGCTGGTCCTCCATGCCGAGCACGACGTGACCTCGATGGATATCGGCGCCGTGATCGAACAGGCCATCCGCGACGATATTGCCTGCCGGCAAGCGAGCATCTTAAGCCAAAGGCGGGCCATCGAGCGCGCGGGCGCCTTGCGGGCGCGGGTCAAGCGCAAAGGAAACGGCGAGGACAATGCGCTCGCGAGAGTGCTCGACTGGCACGAGCGAGCAACCAAGGACCACGTCAAGAAGAACGAGGAGGCGGTCCGCTCGATGGAGCGGGCGCTTGAGATCCTCGAGGGCTATTCGTTCGTCGAGGATCAGCCGCAAGAAGCGGTGGACCAGGTGTCAGTCGCCTTGCACGACACCATGCAGGCTTTGGAAGAATTGGCGGCGATCCTCAACGTCCAGCCGAAAGAGGCTGTGGGCTGAGCTAGTTACGCATGACAAGCGCCCCAGGAATTTGCGACGTTGTCTCAGCCTTGCATGGGCGATGGTCTCGGCCGGTGGAATCCGCGCGGCAAGCGGTACCGCCAGCGTTACGCTCTGAGCAACGATCTTACCAAGCCCTGTTCGAGTTTTGGGAGCTCTGAGCCTGGGCTAACGTCGCGTGCTCGTGGTACATGCTGACGCTATTGTCCGCAGACGCTCGAACCCGTAGTACAGACATAGGGCACCACCACACCGGTAAAACAGGTCGTATAGAACTGCGCGGTGACCAGGTCGGGCCCAAGCTTTGCGTGGGGTGGAACCCCGTTGGGTCGAACTGCTTTCCAGAAGGGATCCCCCTGGACCGGGTGGGCGGATAAGGTCACGTTGCTCCATCCCCTTGCGTACTGCAAATCATAGGCGCTCTGAAGGACGAGCGCTTGTGAAGTCTCGACAGCCTTTGCCTTCGAGCGGGCGCTGTGTGTGGCCGTGATTAATTGGCAACCGGCCTTGGCGGGTTGGAGTCCGCAGAAAGTAAACGCCGCAATACCGAACACACCAGCGCTCGTCGACAAGAAGCTCTTCATAATTTCCTCCCCACCGAATATCGTGTGGCCTTCCGGGCTCGCCGACGTTAACACATTTGACGTGCGCGCCGGCGTCGGCCCCACCCAACGTTTGGGCACCAAGCGGAACGCGACATGGTGGGACGGTGTCGGCTACTGACCCAAAAGCCGACATTGGGGGCCGGACGCCAATGCCCGGCGCCTATGGACAGAAGGCGTAGGTGCAGCGTCCAGAGGTCTTCGACTGTAAAGCGCCAAATCGGCGTTCTTCATGTGGTCCTCGGGATTGGAGCCGTCCTTTGGCGCCCGCAGTGACTTCGTGTCCGAGGACATGGTGCGGTTCAGCGAGCGCTCGCATCAGGCGTTTGGCCAACTTCGTCGCATGAGCCTTGTCTGCGGCGCCGCCCTGGAGAATTGCAAACTCATCGCCGCCGAGGCGAGCCACGAGATCGGAGTGCCGCAAAATCTTGCGCCAACGCCTGGCAACGCTCTTCGGTAAGGCGTCGCCCACCGGATGTCCGAGGGTGTCATTCATGGGCAAAGCCGCGTCCGGAGCGCGGCGAGGGCCCGGGCAAGAGTTGCTAATGGCACCTCCTCAACACCGGAGACATTCTCCGGTTTGGAGAGGAGATCGTCGGGGTTCAGCATCTCTGACTTTACCCGTTTGAGTTTATGAGAGGTTTTGGGCACGTATTCACGTTGGCATAAGCGCAACAGGCTGGCCCAAGCCTTACACCGGCCTCAGGCTGTTAAGTCAGGTTAGGCCGGCTCAGAACGGCGGCTGGGCGCGAATTGAGGCAGTCGGCGAAGAGCGGCCGGGCCCGGCGGACCAGGTGTCTGTCGCCTTGCACGACACCATCCAGACCTTGGAAGAGTGGGCGGCGATCCTCGTGCCACCAACTCAGTCGTGAAGTTCTGGACGACGATTCACCCACGCCTTGTTCGGGTGTTTTGGAATGCGCGGCCGGCTTAAAATCTTACCAAGGGGCCGAACATGAACAGCCCACCCCGCCGCCGGTCACCGCGGCCGGCCCATCGGCCACGCCGCGGCTCCGACTCCGTGACCGCAACATCGTCCGATACGGGCGTAGCCTCTGATACCCGAAGCGTGGGCGTCGTAGGTGGGCTCCGCTTTTTCGAGTTTGGCAAAGCTGGTTTGGCTGGTGTTGGCTTCGAGAACTCACGCTCATTGGTCGAAACCATTGCAGCTTGAGTGGGGCTGGGGCCATCGATTGACGAGAGATACTTCTCAAAGACCCAGCCACGCTCCTGGGTAACCGGGTCCGACACTCCGACCCAGCCGCCTTCTCGTCCGACGACCTGCAATTCTGTACCAGGGCGATAATACCTGACCGTGGGGGAAGCGACCGAAGCCCCACCATGCACTCTCGCGGCAAGCGCCACTTTAGCCCACTCAACCGGCTCGTGCTCCGAGCCATCAATTCCGGAGGCTGACGCCGTGGGTCGATCGTCTGCGCCGGCATTTTGCTGAGGAGGCAATGGAGGTGGTTTTTGATAGGTCGCCAATGGCGCTTGGGGTTTTTGGCTTAGAGGTAGGTCTGAAAGGTAAGAGCCCCACGAACGCAGGTGCCTGACGACTGGATGAGCCGGATGAGTTTGAACAGCGACGGCGTCTTGGGTGGCGATTGGAGTGTTGACCGCGTAAACGGCAGCGCCCGCAAGCGACAGCGATAGCAGCACCCGTTTCATGGCCAGGTCTCCCACCCGGCCCCCGTCACCTTTATCTTGGAGTGAAGGTCCTCGATTTCAAGCCGTGACCGCGCGCCGGGCTCCACCATCGTCACACAGCTCGATGCGGAAGGGCGGCTCCTCGACCGTGACCGCCAAGCTTGCATCATGCCGCAGAATCATGTGAGAACATAGCAGGAACTGAATCAAGCCGCTCACGTAGAGGACAGGCCATGACAAGGATCGCGACTGAGCGGATGCGGGCGCATGTCACTGTCGGGGTCGTTCGTGTGCGGCAACGCCGGGCGCTCCGCCGCGTGCGCTTCTGCGCTGTCGACGGCCCGGTTCGGGTCGTGATCGAAGCCGATAGCGAGGACGATGCGCGCTATCTGTGCCGGGAGATGGGCTTCGCGTTCATCGGGCTGTGCGACGGATGAGCCGGTTCGCCTGCCGCTCTTGCCATCAGCCTTGATCTTGCGGGCGCAGGTCCCACATCTGGAGCCTAGCGAAGGCCACCAATTTACTCACTTTCACAGATTTCTTCTTGCCGGCGCCCTCGTGCTCGCCGTCTCGGCTCCCGTGCTCGCGACCCCGGGGCAGACACAAAGCAAAGCGAAGCAAACCCACGTCTTGAAACGTCACTGGAACACGGACACCGCGCAAGGGGGCTTTAACCGGGGCGATCCCAACGATCCCTACTGGGAACCTTGCCTCTCTTACCAGCGGAGCTGGGGAGTGGGCGCCTGTGGCGGTAACTGAGGCGCCTGGGGAACCGCACGGACTTGGCAAGGCGGCCTTCGGGCGCGGGCGATTGGAACCCGGGAGGGGTCAAGAAGATTTACCTCCAAAGATTCTCTGTGGGATGCGGAACATGCAAACAGATCCCGACGAATGCCGTGAGCACGCGCAGCGTTGCCGGCAGTTGGCGTTGAGGGCCCCGAATGCTCAGGTCAAAAGCTCTTATCTCGACACCGCGCGCGCCTGGGAGCAGCTCGCCATCGAAATCGAAGGCGCCCAGGCCTTCATCAAAACGCTGGCCGAGATTGGGGGGAGAGTGAACCCAAGGCGGCCTAGCCGGAGTGGTGGCTCAATCCTGCTCGCGGGGATGGGCCTGGCGCCAGTCTGACGGCCGCTCGAAGGTCCCGCGCCAGACGCCGGCCTTTGCCGCTTGCGCTTGCGCTTCCGCGTCGTGATAGGGATTGCCGGCCTCGCCGCCGAGATCGATGGCGTAGCCCTGGCGCACCATCGCTTCTCCAAGATCGGCCACGTCTTCGGCGCGGCACACGGCCACGGTGCGGCCGTAGCGGTCTTTGCCCTTCGCCTCGCAAGCAACATTGCCGCCCTCGATGAGGGTGGTGAGCCTTGCTTTCGCCGCGCGGCCGCAGGCCCAGGCCTTGCCGTTGGCCTCTTTGCAAGCCTGGTGCAGCTCGGGCGCGTCGATGCCGAAGATGCGGTATTCGCTGCCGTCGCCGGCGCGCAGGCTGTCGCCGTCGATGGAGACGATCTTGACACCCGGTCCGAAGGGCGGCGGCTGATAGCTGCAATAGCGCTGGATGAGGACGGCGAGGATCACCAGGATGACGAGGGCCGCGAGCTTGCCGAGCTGCTGCGCCAGCGCCTTGGATGACTGGCCAGACGGCTGGTCATCGGCGTCGGTCACGAATTGGCCCGCTCAATGCCGGCGCGGATGAGGTCGATGGCCTCGGCGGGCTCCACCCAGCGCAGCACCTTCACCCATTTGCCCTTTTCGAGATCCTTGTAGTGCTGGAAGAAGTGCCCGATCTGCTCGACCAGGATTTCCGGCAGGTCGCGATAGCTGCCAACCCGCTTGTAGTAGGGATGCAGCTTGTCGGTGGGTACGGCGATGATCTTCTCGTCGACGCCCTTCTCGTCCTCCATGAGCAGCGCGCCGATCGGCCGTGCGCGCACGACCGCACCAGGTGCCACCGGCGTCGGGGCGATCACCATGCAGTCGAGAGGATCGCCGTCCTCAGACAGGGTATGGGGAATGAAGCCGTAATTGGCCGGATAGAACATAGCGGTGTGCAGGAAGCGGTCGACGAACATGGCCCCGGACGCCTTGTCGACCTCGTATTTGACCGGGGCGCCGCCTTGCGGAATTTCAATGATGACATTCACCTCGTGCGGTGGATTTTCGCCAACCGGTATGTGCGAGAGATCCATGGTCCGTCGGGGCCTACTCGGCCGCCTCGGCAAGGGCAGCGAGGCCGGCGAGATGCTTCTCGGCGTCGAGCGCGGCCATGCAGCCGAGTCCTGCCGCGGTCACCGCCTGGCGATAAACGTCGTCGGCAACGTCGCCGGCGGCATAGACCCCGGGCACGCTCGTGGCGGTGGAG
>DASYIU010000086.1:0-4586 GCA_035997285.1 Methyloceanibacter sp.
CCCTCGCCGCGCTGGAGACGGAATACTCGCTTTGGAGCCGCGAGCCCGAAGGCGCCCTCTATACGGTGCGCGAGCTTGGGATCGGTTCGTCGCTTATAGCCCGCTCGGCCGGGGGCTTCTCGCGGGCGAGATCAGAAGCGCCAGCGACCTTGCGCCCGGCGACTGGCGGCGCAACCTGCCCCGTTTCTCCGCCGCGAACCTCGAGCACAATCTTAATCTCGTGGAGAAGATCAAGGCGCTGGCCGGAGACAAGGGCTGCACAGCGGCGCAGCTCGCCCTCGCCTGGGTACTGGCACAGGGCTCCGATATCGTCCCCATCCCGGCACCAAGCGGCGCCGTTATCTCGAGGATAATGTGGGCGCGCTCAGCGTCGAGCTTACGCCGGAAGACCTCGCCCTGATCGACAGCCTTTTCCCGCTCGGCGCGGCTGCCGGCGGCCGCTACCCTGAAGCGCGCATGGCTGCGGTGAACCGATAAGCGTCGCTTTCGCCTCTCCTGGCACTTGACGGGAGGCCGGCGGTTGCGCCTACAAACAGGCCATGAGCCCCAAGAAGCTCCATATCAAGACCTTCGGCTGCCAGATGAATGCGTACGATTCCGAGCGCATGGCCGAGGCGCTTGAGCCGCAAGGCTACGCCCTCACCCACGATCCGGCCGAGGCCGACCTCGTCATCCTCAACACCTGCCATATCAGGGAGAAGGCGGTGGAGAAGGTCTATTCGGAGCTCGGGCGCGTGCGCTTGGCAAAGGAGGAGCGGAAGAGCAGAGGGCTCGACACCCTGATCGCGGTTGCCGGCTGCGTCGCCCAGGCCGAGGGAAGCGAGATCATCGCCCGCGCGCCCGCCGTCGACATCGTGGTCGGCCCGCAGAGCTATCATCGCCTGGCCGAACTCGTCGTGGAAGCCTCGGAGACAGGCAAGGGTCTTGTCGCGACGGAGTTCCCGGCTGAGGAGAAGTTCGCCCATCTGCCCGAGCGGTCCAAGGGGAAGTCGAGAGCCTCAGCCTTCGTCACCGTGCAGGAAGGCTGCGACAAGTTCTGCACCTTCTGCGTCGTGCCCTATACCAGAGGCGCCGAATTCTCCCGCGCCCCCGCCGAGATCATCGCCGAGGTGGAACGGCTCGCCGCAACGGGGGTGCGCGAGATCACGCTGCTTGGGCAGAACGTGAATGCCTATCATGGGCCTCACCCCAGCGGGTCGTCATGGCCGCTGGCGAGGCTCCTGCGCCGCCTGGCAGAAATCCCCGCGCTCGAGCGGCTCCGCTACACGACAAGCCACCCTCTCGACATGGACGAGGAGCTGATCGCGCTGTTCGGCGAGGAGCCCAAGCTCATGCCCTACCTGCACCTCCCCTTCCAGGCGGGCTCTGACCGTATCCTTGCGGCGATGAACCGCAAGCACACCGCCGCCGAGTACGAGGCGCTGGTCGGCAAGGTGCGGCAGGCGCGGCCCGACATCGCGCTGTCCACCGACATTATCGTAGGTTTCCCTAGCGAGACCGATGCGGATTTTGAGGAGACCTTGGCGCTCGCCGCCCGCGTCCGCTTCGCCCAGGCGTTCTCTTTCAAATATAGCCCGCGGCCGGGAACGCCCGCGGCGAGCCTTGAGGGCCAGGTGCCGGAGGCGGCGAAGCGGGAGCGTCTCTATGCCCTGCAAAGCCTGCTCGACGGCGACCGCCACGCCTTCGACCGGGCCACCGTGGGCAAGAGCCTCGAAGTGCTGTTCGAGGGACGGGGAAGGAAACCAGGTCAGATCGCCGGGCGTTCTCCTTATCTACAGGCGGTTCACGTGGAGGGGCCCGAGGGACTGATCGGCCAGATCGCGGATGTTGACATCTTGGCCGCCAGCCCGAACAGTCTCACCGGTGTCGTAAAATCGGGATTTGAATGGCGCGGGCCAGTTCAGGCGGCCGTGTGACCAACAAGGCCAGCATTCGGAAAGCATCATTGGCACGCGGGCGCGGAGCGGCGCCGAAGCGCGCGGCTGCCGCCGGAGCCAATGGCGGAGGGGAGCCGACCGTCGTATTTTTCGACGACATGCGGCTGGTGCGCGATCTCCTTGGCGACTATGACGCAAATCTTGCCGTTCTCGAGGACCGCCTCGGGATCGAGGCCGTGGTCAACGGCAACGCGGTCAGCTTGCGCGGGCCAGAAGCCTCCTGCGCCACGGCCAAGTCCGTGCTGGAGCTGCTTTATGGCCGGCTGGCGCAGGGCGAGATGATCGGGGTCGGCGAAGTGGTCGGCGCCATCCGCCATGCCCGCAATCTTGAGCCGGACGAAAGCGCGGAGCCGGGCGCCGAGCATCCCGAGGCGCAGCAGATCCGCACGCGGCAGCGTCTGATCACGGCGCGGACCCCTCGGCAAAGCGCCTATCTCAGATCGCTTGAGCGCAACGACCTCGTCTTCGCCACCGGCCCGGCCGGCACCGGCAAGACTTATTTGGCCGTCGCCTTTGCCGCGGCGTGTCTCGAAAGCGGTAAATGCGACCGGCTGATCCTGTCCCGGCCTGCGGTCGAGGCCGGCGAGCGGCTTGGCTTCCTTCCCGGCGACATGCGTGAGAAGGTCGATCCCTATTTGCGGCCGCTCTACGACGCCCTCTATGACGTGCTGCCGCCCGAGCGGGTCGAGCGCGGACTTGCCACCGGCGTGATCGAGATCGCGCCGCTCGCCTTCATGCGCGGCCGCACCCTCTCGCACGCCATCATCATTCTCGATGAGGCGCAGAACTGCACGCCGATCCAGATCAAGATGTTCCTGACGCGACTCGGCGAAGAGAGCAAGATGATCGTCACCGGCGACCCGACCCAAGTCGACTTGCCGCCCGGCAAGGACTCAGGCCTGGTCGAGGCGATCAGCATCTTGCAAGGCATCGACGAGATCGACCACATCGCCTTCACCAGGGCCGACGTCGTCCGCCGCGAGTTGGTGGGCAAGATCGTCGATGCCTATGAATCCGCTCCGTTGCGCGGTGAGCGCCATGGCTGACGGTGGCCCTAGTCGCAAGAGTGCCGCACGTTCCTCTGGCTTGAGGCTCGAGATTGATGTCGTCCGCCACGGAGCGGCTTGGCGACACGCTGGGGTGACCGCCACCATGCTTGGGCGGGCGGCGCGCGCCGCCTTCACCGCCGCTCCCCCCGCCCGGCAAGGGACCTACGCGGTCACCATCGTCCTCACCGACGATGACGAGATGCGAGCGCTGAACCGCATCTGGCGCGGCAAGGACGCGCCGACCAACGTGCTGTCCTTCCCCGCCAACGATGCGGTGAGCGAAGCCGGCCTCATTGGGGACGTCGTGCTCGCCTACGAGACCACGCGCAAGGAAGCGCGCGACGAAGGCCTCGCTCTTGCCGACCACGTCTCCCATCTCGTCGTCCACGGCGTGCTGCATCTTCTCGGTTTCGATCACGAGGAGGGCGAGGAGGCGGAGCAGATGGAAGATCTCGAAAGGACGGCGCTCGCCTCTCTCGGTATCGTCGACCCCTATGCGGAGCGAGCGGCGTGCGCCGCGGAGGTGTCACCATGAGCAACGCCCCCATCGCCGAGAACGAGGCGGACCCCGAGCAGGCGCGGCCGGCCGACGAGGAGGTTTCCTGGTTCGAGCGTTTGCTTGCGACCTTCGGCCTCGGCGAGGAGCCCGATTTGCGCGAGCTGATCGAGGACGCTCTCACCCGCAGCAAGAGCGATACCTTGAGCGGGCAGGAGCGCATCATGCTGCGCCGCATCCTGCGCTTCGGCACGTTGACCGTCGAGGACGTCATGGTGCCGCGCGCCGATATCATCGCGGTCGACGATACCGTCACCGTCGATGAGTTGATGCGCGTGTTCCGCCAGGCCGAGCATTCGCGGTTGCCGATCTATCACGAGACGCTCGACGATCCGCGCGGCATGGTCCATATCCGCGACCTGATGTCGTGGATCACGACAGAGGCGGAGCCCGGCGGTAACGGAAGCCTCGATCTCGGCAAGGTCGATCTCAAGCGCACCGTCGCCTCCATCAACATCACCCGCGAGATCCTCTACGTGCCGGACTCGATGTCGGTGCTCGATCTCCTGCTCAAGATGCAGACGACGAGGCTCCATCTCGCCCTTGTCGTCGACGAATATGGCGGCACCGACGGTCTCGTCTCCATCGAGGATCTGGTGGAGGAGGTGGTGGGCGAGATCGCCGACGAGCACGACGTCGAGGACGAGCCGCTGATCAGGTCCGATCCCCGCCTCGGGCTCGTCGCCGACGCGCGCACGCCGATCAAAGATCTGGAGAAGCATCTCGCCCTCGAGCTCGTCTCCGGCGAGCAGGAGGAAGACATCGACACGCTTGGCGGCCTCGTCTTCTCCATCGCCGGCCGCATCCCGGCCAGGGGAGAGCTCGTGCGTCACCCGAGCGGCATCGAGTTCGAGGTGCTCGAGGCCGATCCGCGCCGGATCAAGAAGCTCCGCATCCACCTGCCTCCGGCGCCGGACGGCGAAAAGCCCGAGAGCGCATAACGTCGCCCGCCGATCGGCCCGCTTGGCGCGAAGGGGCCCGAGGACATGAACGTGAAGCCCCCTCGCCCAAGTCCTCGGCCAAGTCCTCGTCCAGTTCTTCGGC
>DASYIU010000087.1:0-8744 GCA_035997285.1 Methyloceanibacter sp.
TTCACAAGAGGGGCGCACCCTATCATCATAGGACATCTGGCTCTCACCATCGCTGCGCTGTTCACGGGTGCTGCCTTCTACGTCAATTTCGCCGAGCAGCCCGCCCGGCTCGGTTTGAAGGACCTGGCCGCTTCTGGCCGAATGGAAGATTTCCTACGGACGCGGCTTCATCATGCAGGCAACGCTCGCGTTGGTCGGTTTTGTCCTCGGGGCTGCCGCTTGGTGGCAGACCGGCAAGCTCGCCTTCATGGCCGGTGCGCTTCTGATGTTGGCCCCTGGCCGTGGACCCTGCTCGCTATCATGCCGACCAACAATGCCTTGATGGCAAACGATCTCGCGGCAGCGGGCGCCAAGACGCGCGCCCTCATCGTCAAATGGAACAGGCTGTATTCCGTGCGCACCGTGCTCGGAGTCCCCGCCGTCCTCACCTTCCTTTTCGCTGTCTCGGCCCACTGAGCGAAGGCCCCGGCGGGCTTGACGGCGGCCTTTCGCGGGGACATTAATGCGCCCTCGTGGTGATTTGGCCGGCCGGCTTGCAGCCACGTTAAACAAGTCGCTAAAAGGCCGTGCGAGGCGCTTAGCGCCAATCCCGGTCTTTTGGCGGCAGCCCAAGGCCCGGGTTTTTTGTGCCCGGCTTCGGCTCCAGTCCAAGGGAGTGACGCCCATGGGGGCAAAGGACCAAAAGAGCGGCGGCATCGCCTGGCATCCGGCAACCAAGCTCGTGCATGAGGGCACGCTGAGGAGCCAGTTCGGCGAGACCTCGGAAGCCATCTTCCTCAACTCGGGCTACGTCTACGACAGCGCAGAGCAGGCCGAGCGACGATTCAAGGGCGACGAGGAAGGCTATGTCTACAGCCGCTACGCCAATCCGACCGTGTCTATGTTCGAGGCGCGCATGTGCGCGCTCGAAGGGGCGCCCGCCGCGCGCGGCACGGCAAGCGGCATGGCAGCCGTCTCCGCCTCCCTCCTCTGTCAGCTGAAGACCGGCGACCATGTGGTCTCGGCGCGGGCGCTGTTCGGCAGCTGCCGCTACATCGTCGAGGATCTGCTGCCGCGCTACGGCATCGAGACGACGCTGGTGGATGGGCGCGATCTCGACGCGTGGCGCGAAGCGGTCAAGCCCAACACGCGCGCCTTCTTCTTCGAGACGCCGACCAACCCGGTGCTCGAGCTGGTCGATATTGCCGGCGTCTCGGCGATCGCGAAGAAGGCCGGCGCACTCGTGGTGGTCGACAATGTGTTCGCCACGCCACTTCTGCAGCGGCCGATGCCGCTAGGCGCCGACATTGTGGTCTATTCGGCGACCAAGCATATCGACGGCCAGGGGCGCTGCCTCGGCGGCGTCGTGCTCGGGCCTAAGGAGTTCATCGAGGAGAAGCTGCACAATTTCCTGAAGCATACCGGTCCCTCGCTCAGCCCGTTCAATGCCTGGGTGCTGCTCAAAGGTATGGAGACGCTGACGGTGCGCGTCGACCGCGCCTGCGCTTCAGCCGCTGCCATCGCCGACTTTCTCGCGGGGCGAAAAGAGGTCGCCCGCGTATTCTATCCCGGTCGCGCCGATCACCCGCAGCACAAGCTGGCGAAGAAGCAGATGGGGGGCGGCGGGCCGATGGTCGCCTTCGAGGTGAAGGGCGGCAAGGAGGCCGCGTTCCGCTGCATGAACGCGCTTTCGATCTTCAAGATCAGCAACAATCTCGGCGACGCCAAGAGCCTGATCACCCACCCCGCGACGACGACGCATCAGCGGCTTTCGCCTGAGGTGCGGGCCGAGCTCGGCATCTTCGACCGCAGCGTAAGGCTTTCCATCGGGCTCGAGGATGTGAACGACCTGATGGCCGATCTCGACCAGGCGCTTGCTGCGGCCAAGTGAGGGGTGCCTTGCCTGGGGTACCGCCTCGTGCCACCTTTTCGCAAGAGCGCGACCGTTTGATTGAGGATCATCATGTGTCGAAACATCAAGATGCTGCATAATTTCGAGCCACCCGCCACCGACGAGGAGGTTCACTTGTCGTCGCTGCAATTCGTGCGGAAGCTGAGCGGTTGCACGCGCCCATCCAAGGCAAATCAGGCTGCCTTCGACCGGGCCGTGGACAAGGTGACCCGCGCAGCACGCGAGCTGATTGATCAGCTGGTCACCGATGCCCCGCCACGCGACCGCGAGATCGAGGCCCTGAAGGCCCGTGCCAGGTCGGCGGAGCGGTTCCGCGCCGGCCCCGCCACTTAAAGCTCTGTTGTTGCGCGTGATAGACACTGCCCCCTCACCCGAGCGCTTTAAAGAGCGCGCCACCCTCTCCCACAAGGGGAGAGGGTTGGAGTCCGCGGCAGCGCCACGATCCCCCTCGCCCCTTGTGGAAGAGGGCTTCCCGCCTCGATCTTGCGCGCAGAGCATGCGCAAGTCGCTTGGCTGAAAGGGTGAGGGGTAACGAGGCGGTTGCAATCGGCATGCTAAGTGAGCGCGATACGCTAAAGGACCCTTCTGTGACGACTTTGCCCACCACGCCAACGGATCTCCTCGCCACTCTTGTCGGATTCGACACGACGAGCGCCAAGTCGAACCTCGCGCTGATCGGCTTTGTGCAGGAGAATCTCGAGAGTCACGGCGTCGACTCTGTGCGCGTCCCCTCCCCCGACGGCGCCAAGGCCGACCTGTTCGCCACCATCGGCGGCAAAGGAGACGGCGGCATCGGCCTTTCCGGCCATAGCGACTGCGTGCCGGTCGAGGGTCAGCGCTGGACCTCAGACCCGTTCACCCTCACGGAACGGGACGGCAAGCTCTACGGCCGCGGCACCTGCGACATGAAGGGCTTCATCGCCTGCGTGCTGGCGTCAGTGCCGCTGTTCAAAGCGAGCGCGCTGAAAGAGCCGGTTCACATCCTCATCTCCTATGACGAGGAGGTGGGTTGCACGGGCGTGCGGCCACTGATCGCCAGGCTCGGCAAGGAGCTGCCGCGACCCCGCGCCATCATCGTCGGCGAGCCGACCAGCATGGCGGTGATCGACGCGCATAAGCGCATCGATGCCTACCGCACCACCGTCACCGGCCGCGAGGCGCATTCGAGCCTGCCGGCGCTCGGCGTGAATGCCATCTCGGTTGCTGCGACGCTCGTCGCCGAGCTAGACCGCATAGGCGCCCGCATTGCCGCCAAGCAGAACGATCAGCGCTTCGAGCCGCCCTTTTCCACCGTGTCGGTCGGCACCATCAAAGGCGGCACGGCGGCCAACATCGTGCCCAAGACCTGCGAGTTCCAGTGGCAAGTGCGGAGCCTCCCTTCAGCGGCGCCCGCCGACGCGCCGCGCGATCTCACCGCCTTCGCCAGGACGGCCCTGCTGCCGCGTATGCGGCAGGTGACGAAAGACGCCGCGATCGAGATCAATGCGGTAAACTCCGTGCCGGCCTTCGTGGCGGCGCGCGCGTCGGAGGCCGTCGCCTTGGCCCTTGCGCTCACCGGTGCAACGGAAACCCACGCCGTGTCTTACACGACGGAGGCCGGGCTGTTCGAGCAGGCGGGATGTCCGGCGGTGATCTGCGGGCCGGGCGACATCGCACAGGCGCATGCGGCGGACGAATATGTGAGTCTCGCCCAGCTCGATTCCTGCATGGCCTTCCTCGCCGGACTCGCGAAGGAGCTAAGCGCTTAGCCGCTCATGCGTCGGCGAGGGAGGCAGGGTCGAAATGGTAGCGGCTGTTGCAGAACTCGCACGTGACCCAGACCTCGCCGTCCACCACCATGTCGGCAAGATCTTCCACCGAGAAACGCCGCAGCAACTCGTCGACCCGCTCCCGCGAGCAGCTGCAATAGCTCTCGAGAGGTATGGCGCGATAGGCGCGCACCTGTTCCTCATGGAACAGTCGGTAGAGCAGCCGGTCGGGCGGGAGCGTGGGGTCGAGCAGCTCGTGGTCCTCGACCGTCTCGGCAAGGGCGCGCGCGCGCGTCCAGTCCTCCTCCTCCTCCAAGGCCGCCTCGCTGGTGGTTGCGCGGCCGCCTTCGCGGGTGAGCTTCTGCACCAGTAGGCCGCCGGCGCGCCAGGTCCAGGGGCGTGCGCCCCAGCCCGCGCGGTAGTGCCGCGCCACGGCGAGCCTGAGGAAGGTGGGGAGCTGCTCGGACTGACGGAAATAAGTGTCGGCCGCCTGGGTAAGGGTTTCGCCTTCGAGCGGAACCACGCCCTGATAACGCTCGATCTCCACCCCGCGGTCGATGGTCATTGCCAAATGGCCTTCGCCTAACAGCCTCCCATCGGGGGGAAGTGCTGTGAGACGCTCGGGCGAGAAGCGCGCATAGCCGCGTAAGCCCCCGGGCACCTGATAATCGGCGACGAGGAGATCAACCGGGCCGTCGGTCGAGGCCTGGAGGATGAACTTGCCCTCGAATTTGAGGGCGGCACCAAGCAGCGCCGTCAGCGCCACCGCCTCGCCGAGGAGCTGCGACACGGCTTCCGGATAGTCGTGGCGGGAGAGGATGGTGTCGACCGTGGGCCCGAGCTTGACGAGGCGGCCGACGACTTCGGCCTGATCCGCCTGGAAGGGCAGGATCAGATCGTCCTGGGGAATCGCAAGCTCGATCCGCCCCTCGGAGGAAGACTCCGTCATCGCTTAGCCCCGCGGGCCTTGGCCCGGCCCGAGCGGCGCTTGGCGCGTTTGCGCTTGGGGGCAAGACTTCCCCTGGCGAGACACCAGGCGAGAATGGCCTTCTGCACATGCAGCCGGTTCTCGGCCTCGTCCCAGACCGCCGATTGCGCGCCGTCGATCACCGCCGCCGTCACCTCGTCGCCGCGATGGGCCGGCAGGCAGTGCATGAAGATCGCGCGCTTGGCGGCTTGAGCCATCACCGCGCCATCGACCTGGAACGGCCGGAGTGCCGCGCTTCTCTTCTTCTCGTCACCATCGCCCATCGACACCCAGACATCGGTCACCACGCAATCGGCGCCACGCGCGGCTTGAAGGGGATCATCGCCCACCTCGATATCGGCGCCCTCGGCTTTCGCCCAGGCCAGGAGCTCGGGCGCTGGCGCGAACTCGCGCGGCGAGGCGATTCTGAGCTTGCAGCCGAATCGCGCCGCGGCATGCACCCAAGAGGTGGCGACATTATTGGCGTCGCCGATCCAGGCAATTATGCGGCCTTCGATTGGCCCTTTCAGCTCCTCGAAGGTCATGACGTCGGCCATCACCTGGCAAGGATGGGACTGGCAGGTCAGCCCGTTGATCACCGGCACGGTGGCATTGGAGGCAAGCTCGATCAGCGTCGTATGCGGTCCAGTGCGCAGCATGATGGCGTCGATGTACCGGGACAGCACGCGGGCGGTGTCGGCCAGCGTCTCCCCCCGCCCAAGCTGCATGTCTTGCGGGCTGAGCACGACGGTTTGTCCCCCGAGCTGATGCATGGCGACCTCGAAAGAGACACGCGTGCGCGTCGAGGGCTTCTCGAAGATCATGGCGAGAACGGCGCCCGGGCGGAGGCCTAAGCTTTTCGGCACCCGGCCTTTGCGCTTGATGGCGCCCGCCAGGTCGAGGATCGCGCGGAGCGTCTTCTTGTCCAACGCGTCGATATCGAGGAAGTGCTTGGGGGCCATGGACGTTTCGGATGACAGAGGTCAGGCGTGGGCGAGCGCGCCGCTCTTCAGGGCGACGCAAGCGGCATCGAGCTTGGTGCAAGCGAGGTCGATCTCCGCCTGGCCGACGATGAGCGGCGGCAAGAGGCGCACGACATTGTCGCCGGCCTGCACTGTCAGCATCTTCTCGGCGCGCAGCGCTCCGAGCAGCTCCACGTTCGGCACCTTGCATTTCAGCCCGAGCATGAGCCCCTGCCCGCGCACCTCCTCGATGATGTCGCCATGCTCATCCTTAAGGGCGGCGAGACGCTGCCTCAACCGGAGGCCCATATGCGCGACGTGATCGAGGAAGCCGTCCTCGAGCACCACGTCGAGCACAGCATTGCCCACGGCCATGGCGAGCGGATTGCCGCCGAAGGTCGAGCCGTGGCTGCCCGCCGTCATCGCCGCGCCGACGGTCTCGGTCATGAGACAGGCGCCCACGGGAAAGCCGCCTCCGAGCCCTTTCGCCGAAGCCATGATGTCTGGGGTGATGCCGGCCCATTCATGGGCAAACAGACGCCCGGTGCGGCCCATGCCGGTCTGCACCTCGTCGAGCAGGAGCAGGATGCCGTTGTCGTCGGCGAGCGCGCGCAGATCCTGGAGGAAGCGCCAGGAGACCTCGCGCATGCCGCCTTCGCCCATGATCGGCTCGATGAGGATGCCGGCGGTGGCGTCGCCGATCGCGGCCTCCACGGCTTCAATGTCCAAGGCCTCAACTTGGTCGAAGCCATCGACGGGAGGACCGAAGCCCTCAAGATGCTTGGCCTGGCCGCCGGCGGCGATGGTGGCGAGCGTCCGGCCATGAAAGGTGCCTTCGAAGGTGATGAGGCGATAGCGCTCGGGCGCGCCGTTCTTGAAGTAATAGCGGCGAGCGGCCTTGATGGCGCATTCGACCGCCTCGGCCCCGGAATTGGCGAAGAACACGTAGTCGGCGAAGGTGGCGCCGCACAGCCTTTCGCCGAGCCGCTCCTGCTCAGGGATGCGGTGCAGATTGGAGACGTGCCAGAGCTTCTTCGCCTGCTCGGTCAATACCTTGACGAGATGGGGGTGGGCATGGCCGAGCGCAGTCACGGCGACGCCGCTGGCGAAGTCGAGATAGCGCTCGCCAGCCACGGTGAAGAGATAGGCGCCTTCCCCGTGCGCGAACGAAAGCTCGCTGCGGGCATAGGTCGGAAGGAGGGCCGACATGAAAGTGCAGTGTCCCTGAAATAAAATTGCCGCCGGTGGGCGGCAGCAAGGAAACTCAGAGCATTAGGTCTCCCTCAAGGGCCTGTCAATCAGCGCCAAATGAGCGCTTATCCAACGCTTCTCCACCCTTCCATCCACTCTCCTATTTGTGTTCTTCCAAGAGAAGTGGCAGAATCGGATCGTTCCGGTGGAAAACGGACTCACAAGCGTGGCGGACGCTTGCCGGGTTTTGCCGGATATAGTAGCGTAGTGCCGCTCGGCTACAAGATATCGTGGGTGCTGCGTTCGCGCCCGGGCGGCCAATCTCAGCAGTAATTTCCGAGTGTTCAAAACGCCGTCTCTAGGCAGACGGGGGATTCTGAGTCCAATTCGAGGAGGCCAAACCATGGCTTGGACTGACGAGAGGGTTGAACTGCTGAAGAAACTCTGGACCGAGGGACTGAGCGCGAGTCAGATCGCGGGTCGCTTGGGCGGAGTGACTCGCAATGCTGTAATCGGCAAGGTGCATCGACTTGGGCTTTCGGGGCGAGCAACAAGCTCGCGCTCGTCAAGCCCACGACCGCGCCGGACGCATGTGCCGCGGCAGCATCGCACGCCGTCGCTGATGTTCGGAACACGCGGCAATGTGGCGCTCAAGCCGACCTACGAGGAAGAGTTTGAGCTGTCACCAGCGCCGCTCAAGGAGCTCGTCATACCGCTCAACGAGCGGGCGAGCATCCTCACCCTGAAGGAGTCGATGTGCCGCTGGCCCATCGGCGATCCGGGGGAGCCTGAGTTCCATTTCTGCGGCCGCAAGAGCTGCGCTTCTCTGCCTTACTGCGAGCACCACGCCCGCATGGCCTATCAGCCGGCGCAGATGCGCCGGCGGGAGAAGCGCTTCGCGACCGGTTAGACTTAACCGGCAGGAGCAAACGACAAGAGGCGCCGCATCCCGGCGCCTCTTTTCATTGTTGAAGGTAGGACCGGGGCCTCACCCTTCGAGACGGCGCTACGCGCCTCCTCAGGGTGAGGATCATCCTCCTCATGCTGAGGAGCGGCCAACGCCCGCGTCTCGAAGCATGAGGCCCGTGAACCGTCGCTAAGCGGGTTCTTCGAGCTTGTCGGTGAAGGCGTAGCCCGCGCCGCGCACGGTGCGGACGGGATCGGTCTCCGGCCCGCGCATCATCGCCTTGCGCAGCCGCCCGATATGCACATCGACCGTGCGCTCGTCGACATAGACGTTGCGCCCCCACACCCCGTCGAGGAGCTGGGCGCGGCTGAACACGCGGCCGGGGCTCTGCATGAGAAACTCGAGCAGGCGGAACTCGGTCGGACCGAGATGCACCTGGCGGCCGTTCCGCGTCACCCGATGCGAGTCCCGATCGAGCTCGATATCGCCCACGCTGAGGACCGAGGCGATGCGCTCGGGATTGGTGCGCCGCAGGATGGCCCTGACCCGCGCCATCAGCTCAGGCAGCGAGAACGGCTTGACCACATAGTCGTCGGCGCCGGTGGTGAGCCCCCTGATGCGGTCGCTCTCCTCGCTGCGCGCCGTCAGCAGGATGATGGGGATGGTGCGGCTATCCTTGCCGGTGCGCAGGCGCCGACAAAGCTCGAGCCCGGAGAGGCCCGGCAGCATCCAGTCGAGCACGATGAGGTCCGGCGAGCCCTCGGCAATGGCCATCTCGGCCTCGTCGCCGCGATGCACCACGTCGACGGAATAGCCTTCTGCCTCAAGGTTGTAGCGAAGCAGCAGCGCCAACGGCTCCTCGTCCTCGACGACCAAGACCTTGGCACCTGGGCTCATGGCGTTCGTCTCAAGCATCTAGTTACCCCGCCGAGCGCTTCAGCGCGACCGGCGTGGTGCTCGTGTTGTCGCCCTTGGGTCGTTGATCGGTGATGGTGCGGCCATGCACGAGGTAATAGACCGTCTCGGCGATGTTGGTGGCGTGGTCGCCGATGCGCTCGATGTTCTTGGCGCCGAACAA
>DASYIU010000088.1:0-8154 GCA_035997285.1 Methyloceanibacter sp.
TGCCGCCAATGCGGTTCATGGCGATGGCGAGCGGGGTATGCGCCTCGCGGCTGATCGAGCCGAAGGACATGGCGCCGGTGGAGAAGCGTTTGACGATCTCCTTGGCGGGCTCGACCTGATCGAGGGGCACGGATTTCCGGCCCATGTCCTCGGCCGTCTTGATGCGGAACATGCCGCGCAAGGTGAGGAGCTGCTCGGTCTGCTCGTTGATCTGCTTGGCGAAGGAGCGGTACTTCTCGGGCAAGTTCCCGCGCACGGCATGTTGCAGATCGGCGACCACTTGTGGCCGCCACATGTGGGCCTCGCCGCGGATGCGGTAGGCATATTCGCCGCCGACGTCGAGGGCCTCGCGCAATACCGGCGCGTCGGAGAAGGCGAGCTGGTGACGCTCGACGGTCTCGCGCGCGATCTCCTCCAAGCCAATGCCCTCCACCTGGCTCTTGGTGCCGGTGAAATATTTGGCGACGAAGTCTGATCGTAGGCCCACGGCGTCGAAGATCTGGGCGCCGCAGTAGGACTGATAGGTGGAGATGCCCATCTTCGACATCACTTTGAGGATGCCCTTGTCGGTCGCCTTGATGTAGCGCTTGACCGCCTCCTCGGCGGTCAGCTCCTCGTCCAGCTCCGGCAGCATGGCCTCGATGGTCTCGAAGGCGAGATAAGGGTTGATCGCCTCGGCGCCATAGCCCGCAAGCGTTGCGAATTGATGCACCTCGTGCGCCTCGCCGGTCTCGACGACGAGGCCGACGGAGGTCCTAAGCCCGCAGCGGATCAGATGATGATGCACGGCGGAGGTGGCGAGCAGCGAGGGGATCGGCACCCGGTCCGGCCCGGCCGCCCGGTCAGACAGGATGATGATGTTCTCGCCCGCGCGAACCGCAGCTTCCGCGCGCCGGCAGAGCTGGTCCAGGGCCTTGCCCATGCCGGCGGCGCCGTGATCCGCGCCATAGGTGATGTCGAGGGTCACGGTGCGGAACTGGTTGTCGGCGATGTCGCCGATGCCACGGATGCGCTCGAGATTGTCGTTGGTGAGGATCGGATGCGCCGCCTCGAGCCGCTTTTGCCGCGAGGTTCCTTCGAGGTCGAGCAGGTTCGGTCGCGGCCCGATAAAGGTCACGAGCGACATGACGAGCTCCTCGCGGATCGGGTCGATCGGCGGGTTGGTCACTTGCGCGAAGTTCTGCTTGAAATAGGTGTGCAACAGCTTCGGCTTGTTGGATAGCACCGACACCGGGGTGTCGTTGCCCATGGAGCCGACCGCCTCCTGACCCGCCTCGGCCATCGGCACCATCAGGAATTTGATGCTCTCCTGCGTGTAGCCGAAGGCCTGCTGGCGATCGAGCAGGCTCACATTGGTGCGCGGCGAGGGGGCCGGCGTCCCGGGCAGCTCGTGCACGCGGATCTGGGTGCGGTCGAGCCATTGCTGATAGGGGTGCGCGGAGGCAAGTTCAGCCTTGATCTCCTCGTCGGAGACGATGCGCCCCTTGTCGAGGTCGATGAGCAGCATCTTGCCCGGCTGCAGCCGCCACTTCTGCACGATGGTCTTCTCGTCGATCGGCAGCACGCCGGTCTCCGAGGCCATGATGACGAGGCCGTCGTCGGTGACGAGATAGCGCGCCGGCCGCAAGCCGTTGCGGTCGAGCGTGGCGCCGATCTGCCTCCCATCGGTGAAGGCCATGGCGGCGGGGCCGTCCCACGGCTCCATGAGGCAGGCGTGATATTCGTAGAAGGCACGGCGTTTGGCATCCATGAGCGGATTGCCGGCCCAGGCCTCGGGGATCAGCATCATCGCCGCATGCGCGAGGCTGTATCCGCCCTGCACCAGGAACTCGAGCGCATTGTCGAAGCAGGCGGTGTCCGACTGGCCCTCATAGGAGATCGGCCAGAGCTTTTTGATGTCCTTGCCGAACAACGGCGAGCTCACGCTCGCCTGCCGCGCCGCCATCCAATTGACGTTGCCGCGCAGCGTGTTGATCTCGCCGTTATGGGCGACCATGCGGTAGGGATGGGCGAGCTTCCAGGAGGGGAAGGTGTTGGTGGAGAAGCGCTGATGCACGAGCGCTAACGCCGAGGCGAAGCTCGGGTGGTGCAGGTCGGGGTAATAGGCGCCGAGCTGATAGGCGAGGAACATGCCCTTGTAGACAAGCGTGCGACATGACAGCGACACGGTGTAGAAGCCGATGTCGTGTCCGCCGGTCTCGCCGTTGATGGTGTTGGAGATCACCTTGCGCAAAATGTAGAGCTTGCGCTCGAAATCGGATTCGTCCTCGACCTCAGGCCTGCGGTCGATGAAGACCTGCCGATGGGTGGGCTCGGTCTCGATCACCGGCCCTGAGAGACAGGAATTGTCGGTCGGCACGTCGCGCCAGCCGAGCAGCTGCAGCCCTTCGGCCTCGATCACGCGAGCGACCACAGACTCGCAATAGATGCGCTGCGCGCGGTTGCGCGGCATGAACATGTGGCCGACGGCGTAGTAGCCCCGCTCGGGGAGCTTGATCCTGAGCGGCGCTGTGACCTCTTTGAGGAAGGCATGCGGGATCTGCACCAGAATGCCGGCGCCGTCGCCGGCAAGCGGGTCGGCCCCGGTCGCGCCGCGATGGGTGAGGTTCTCCAGAATCTGCAAGCCGTGCTCGATGATCTTGTGACTCGGCCGCGCCTTCAGATCGGCGACGAAGCCGACGCCGCAAGCGTCATGTTCGCGCTTCGGATCATAGAGTCCTTGCGCCGCCGGGGGGCTAGGCCACAGCGCGGTGTAGGAACCAGCAGGATACTCACGGGATGCCATTGTCACATGCAACCTCGGCCACGCCTCGCGCCAAGCGAGAGCGGGGCCAGAAAAGCTTTGGCCAACGGCCGGACCTTCACCAGCAGAGAGCGCCCAGCGGCTGAAAGCGAAGAACCGGCTCCTTAGGAGACTAGCGTCTTCGTTTGAGCGAATGCGGAGCCAAGATCGAGGTCCGACTCCCGCAGGAGACCGAGGCTTGGAGTCTGGCGCCGCAACCCCCATAACAAAGGTCAGCAAGCCTGTCCTATTCGCCCTCAAAATGACAGATTTCCAATACGCGCACAAGCGGGATTCGGAGCCCCCGTTCACCCCCTTCCGGCGCCACCGTGATCTGACGGGACGCTAGAACCCGGCTTACCTGAGGCCTAACCAGAACCTCCGGCAGGAGTTCCGGGAGCAACGCGATTTTGCGTCCATAGGACCTGGCTCCAATCTTGAGGCCAACCTCTCCGGTTTGATCGCAAGCGGGGCGATCATTGGCGTCAGGCCGGCCCTGGCTTGAGGCGTTAACGAGACGTTACCGCAAGCCTTCCCCGTTAAGGCTCGCGCAAGCTGCCGCTGGTAGGCTTAACCGTCGCCAGTGCCGGGGGCGCACCTGCAGGTCTCTCCTGCGACCAGGGCGCCCTCTTGCGAGAGCGCCCTTCTTGTTGTTTCAGACTACGTCGCGACGAGGACGGCGATTAGGCGGCGGCCTTGCCGTCGATGATCTTCGGCTTCTCCGCCTTGTCGGTCTTGGTCGCGATTGGCACGGTGCGGGGCTTCATGGCCTCGGGCAGCACGCGTACGAGATCGACATGCAGCAGGCCGTTCTCCAGGACCGCGCCCTTCACCACGACATGGTCGGCGAGCTGGAACCGGCGCTCGAAGCTTCGCGAGGCGATGCCGCGATGGAGGAAGGTGGTGTCCTCAACCTCGGTCCTCCTCTCGCCGCGAATGGAAAGGGTGTTCTCCTTCACCTCGATGGCGAGGTCGCGCTCACCGAAGCCGGCGACGGCCATGCTGATGCGATACTCGGTCTCGCCGACCCGCTCGATATTGTAGGGCGGGTAGCTCGGGGCGTCGCCCTCGAGCGTGGTGAGCGTGTCGAGCAACGAGCCGAGCCGGTCGAAGCCGATGGTGGAGCGGTAAAGTGGGGTAAGATCAAAGTGCCTCATGTCACATCCTCCTTGAGAAGCGATATGGTGTCAGCCCGCTCTTTCCTGGGCGCCGGGCAGATGGATGGCGGCAAGCCAAATGGCCTTGCGCCGATGCCAGATATGGGAGCCGGAGGGGACTTCGTCAAGAGTGCTAGAGCGCTGAATATAAAGGTGAAATCTCGATATCGGCGAAGCGGATGGCGCCCGCGGCGGGGCGCGTTGGTTTCGCGACGGAACGATATGGCGGTGTCAATTTGCGCTGCTATAAGGGGCGCTCGCGCTGGCGCCCTTGTTTGGCGCCAGGGCTAGAGGAGCCGCTCAAGACCCATGGATCTCGTCGCCACACCCAAGAACCCGATCCCGCTCGGAGCGTCGACCGGCTATATCGAGGTGCGCAAAGGGATCCGCCTGCGCTTCGCGAGTTGGCAATCGGTCCTGCGCGAGCGCCGCGGCACGGTCTGCATCTTTCCCGGGCGCACGGAGTTCATCGAGAAATATTTCGAGGTGGTTGGCGAGCTTCGCCGCCGCGGCTTTGCCGTGGCCGTGCTCGACTGGCGCGGGCAGGGGGGATCGAGCCGGCTGACCCGCAATCCCCTCAAGGGACATATCAACGACTTCGCCGAGTATGAGGAAGACCTGTCCCACTTCATGAAGGCGGTGGTGCTTCCCGATTGCCCTACGCCTTATTATGCGCTCGGCCACTCCATGGCGGCCATGGTGCTGTTCAAGGCGGCGACCAAACGCGGCTGCTGGTTCAACCGTATGGTCATGACCGCGCCCATGGTCAAGATCTTGGGCTTGCCCGTGCCGCAAATGGTTTGCGAGCAGTTTGCCGACGGGCTCACGCTGTTCGGCCTCGGTAAGCGCCCGGTGCCGGGCGACAAGAAGAAGTATTGGACAAGTCAGCAGGAGTTCGAGGGGAACCCTGTCACCTCGGACCGCGAGCGCTTCTTGCGCAATCTGTCGGTGCTCGAGGCGGCCCCCGAGCTTGCCATCGGGCCGCCGACCATCGGCTGGCTGAAAGCCTCGCTCGATGCCATTGCGCTTCTCCGAAACGATCGGTTTCCGCCGCGCATCCGCGTGCCGGTGCTGATGCTCGCCGCGGGCGACGACCAGGTCGTGTCGAGCAAGGCGATCGAAGAGCTTGCCGCGCGGCTCAGAGCCGGTGCGCAGCTCGTCCTCAGAGGCTCGCGCCATGAGATCCTACAGGAGCGGGACGCCATCCGCGAGCAGTTCTGGGCGGCGTTCGATGCTTTCGTGCCCGGCGTCGCCATGAGCAAGGCGAGCTAGCCCGCGAGCACCTCGACTGCCGCCGCATGGAGGCGCGGATCGCCGGCGGCGAGAATGCGCCCCCCTTGCCGCGGATTGCCGCCCTCCCAGCTGCTGACCACGCCGCCGGCCCGCTCGATGATCGGGATTAACGGGAGGATGTCGAACGGCTTGAGGCCCGCCTCGACCACGAGGTCGATTTGGCCGAGCGCGAGCAGGCAATAGTTGTAGCAGTCGCCGCCGAAGCGTCTGAGACGCACGGCGCGGCTCAAGGCGGCGAAACGGCGCTCGTCCTCGCCGGCGAAGAGGTCGGGGCTGCTCGCACCAAGAAGCGCTTCGCCGAGAGAGAGGCAGGGGCGGGTGCGTATCGTCCTCGCAGCCCCCCCATGGCGGAAGAAGGTCTCGCTCTCGCCGCTCCAGAAGCGCTCGCCGGTGAAGGGCTGGTCCATCAGGCCGAGCAGCGGCGCTCCCTCGCGCGTGAGGCCGATCAGCGTCCCCCAGAGGGGCTGGCCGACGATGAAGGCGCGGGTGCCGTCGATCGGATCGATCACCCAGCAATATTCGGCATCGGGGCGAAGCGTGCCGAACTCCTCTCCGATGATGCCGTATGACGGATAGGCGCTGGCAAGAGCCTCCCTGATCGCCGTCTCAGCATCCCGGTCGGCAACCGTCACGGGATCGAAGGCATCGCCTCCTTTATGGTCAACGGCGCAACCTGACCGGAAATGCGGCAATATGACCGCACCGGCCCGGTCAGCAAGGGCGTGGGCCGTGGCCAGAAGGGCCTGGAATTGATGGTCTTTGGGCATGGGCACGGGATAGAGCCTTGCGGGCGTTTTGTCTTGAGAGTCAAGGCTTCAGGGGCGGTGAGGGCAAATCTGAAGGCTGGAGGGGTAGGCATCCCGCGCCCTCGTGACAGTTATGCACCAGTGTTTCGAAAATGCCGCGAGAGAGTCATTGCGACCTTGCTTTTTGTGCGGCGCAATGACATATTGTTGCAATGCGGCATGGCTCTCCAGGTCGTGCCGCTGCCCTCCTTGGGCGTTTCCTCCCTAGACTTGGGCCGTTCGTTCAATCGAGCGGCCCTTTTTTTGTATTGCGCGGTTGGCTATTCGGCTGCGGCGCGGGGGATGGCAAGCCCGGGGACGCCCGCGACGAGCGCCCGCACCATGGCTTCGAGGTCGCCGCGCAGCCGCTCAAACCCCGCCGATTTCTCGAAGCTCGTCTCGTCCATATAGAGAGCGCGGTTGATCTCGATCTGCAGCACGTGCTGGGCCTTGTGCGGCCGCCCGTAATGCTCGGTGATGTAGCCGCCGGCGTAGGGCTTGTTGAGCGCCACCACATAGCCAAGCGCCTTGAGCTGGCTGGTGGCAAGCCGGGTGAGCTCGCCGTTGCAAGAGGTGCCGAAGCGGTCGCCGAGGACGAAATCCGGCCTGCCGCCGCCCTGGTCCGCGATCGGGTTCGACGGCATCGAATGGCAGTCGATGAGCACAGCCAGGCCAAACTCGCTCTGCGCCTCAAAAAGGAGCCCGCGCAGGGTCTCGTGATAGGGCGTGTAGAGCCGGTTGATCCTCTCTAGCGCCGCTCCCACGGTGAGCGGCTCGCGGTAGATCTCGTCAGACTCTGACACGATCCGGGCAATGGTGCCGAGGCCGCCCACCACCCGTACCGACTGCGTATTGGCGTAATGGGGGAGGCCGTCGCGGAACAGGACCGGATCGAGCTCATAGGGCTCCCGGTTGACGTCGAGATAAGCGCGCGGGAAATGGGCGTGGAGCAAGGGCGCGCCGAGCCCGGTGACAAAGGCGAATAGCTCCTCGACATAGGCGTCTTCCGAGCGCCTAAGGGCAAGGGAATCGAGCCTCGAGGCGGCAAGAAAGGCACTTGGGTAGACCCGGCCGCTATGGGGTGAATTGAAGACGAGCGGCACTTTCAACGCTTCAGGCCGCACCACCGTGAAGGGTGGGGCAAGCTCGGTTTCGATCGCCTCAGCCTCGTGTGGGCTCATGGCCAATCCTTGCTGCCGCTGCTGATTCGAGCCTGCCTGGCCGGGAATCGCCTGTAAACTCTGCCAATGAGAGTTGAACCTGTCTAGGCGTCTTCTGTCTTGTGCCCGGGCCAATTAGACGCGATGATTTGAGATCGGTGGGGTGGGGCAGGCCCATAATGGCCCCTAAGGCCCAAGCAATCGGTCCTTTACTAAGTTCGTGTACGCCGAAGGGCGAGAGTCAGGGGGATGAGGGATGGAGGCGAATGATCCGCGGGCGCGCAGCGTTCAGCGCATACTGCTTGCCGAAGACGACGAGGATATGCGCCGCTTTCTGGTGAAGGCGCTCGAAAAGGCAGGCTACGACGTCGTATCGTTCGGCAACGGCCTTGAGGCCTATGAGCGGCTGAAGGAAGAGCCCTTCATGCTTTTGCTCACCGATATCGTGATGCCTGAGATGGACGGCATCGAGCTGGCGCGCAAGGCGAGCGAGCTCGATCCCGACCTTAAGATCATGTTCATCACCGGCTTCGCCGCGGTGGCGCTCAACCCGGACAACAATGCGCCGAAGGACGCCAAGATCCTGTCGAAGCCCTTCCACCTGCGCGACCTGGTCGATCAGGTGGAGCGGATGCTCGCGGCGTGAGGCGATTGGCGCGGGTTGCCTTGCACCGGCGGCGCGACCCGGTATAGAAGTCCCTATCTCATAGAGGATGGGCGCGTAGCTCAGCGGGAGAGCACTGCGTTGACATCGCAGGGGTCACTGGTTCGATCCCAGTCGTGCCCACCATCCCTCACGTAGATATCCTGAAGCTACCAGCTGACCCGCATGCCGGCTGTGCCGCCGACGCCTTCGAGGTCCTAGCCGAAATTGACGTCGAACTTAGCGAAGACGGAGGTGCTCCTTGGGGTCCGTTCGGGGCGTCTGCACCTGACATGGCGAAAAGGGGGAAAGTACGCCGCAATCTTGCAGGCGC
>DASYIU010000089.1:0-9946 GCA_035997285.1 Methyloceanibacter sp.
GCTCTACACCTGGGCGTGGGAGATCTCGGCCACGATGACGGACGCGCCCCATCTGATCATCAAGAACAGCACAACGGCGAGGCTGAGATTGACGGTCCTGTTGAGCCAGTCGGCGAGCCGCCTGTCCTCCAGGAAGCTGAAGAGGTTGATGTACCACTGGTCGGCATAAGAGAGGCAATAGAGAAAGATCACGCCGAGCGCGAACTCGTGGAGATAGAACAGCACCGTGCTGCCGGATTTCTCATAAAAATATTTCAGCCCCCCGACCAGGACGAAATTGCGCAGGAGGTCGAAGAACCACTGCGAGAAATTGCGTATCAGATCGAGAAGGGCGATCTCCCCTTCGGGCCGCACCAGGAGCTGTTGCCGGTAGCTGCTGAAATCCACGGACACCTCGCGATGCGAGCGGCAGCGACCGCTGCTTAGAGCGCGTCGGCGCCCATCTCCCCGGTGCGCACGCGCATGACGCCTTCTAGATCGAGCACGAAAATTTTGCCGTCGCCAATATGGCCGGTCCTGGCGGCATCGCCGATCGTCTCGACCACGGCGTCGGCGATCGAGGCGTCGACGGCGATCTCGAGCTTCACCTTGGGGACGTACTGCATGGTGTACTCGGCGCCACGATAGACCTCGGTCTGGCCCTTCTGCCGCCCGAAGCCGCGCACCTCGCTCACCGTCAGCCCTTGCACGCCGATGCCCGCGAGGGCCTCGCGCACGGCCTCGAGCTGGTGCGGCTGAATCACTGCAATGATGTATTTCATGACACTCGTCCTTATCACCCTAGTGTAGCCGCATTCGCCGTGAGTCCTGAAACGCCGCCGACCATAGCAAAGCAGCGACGATCAAGGTGAGTTGAATTAAAGTCTCTGTCCACCAACGCTTCCCCCTCTCGCGAGCCTAACTCGCCGAGAGGGGACTCGGCGACGTGCGCCACAATCCAGAGGAGAGGCGTGGTATAGTGCCCCCATGAGCAAGGCCTTTACCAAGGAGGCCGAAGGCGGGGAGGTCTATGACGACCTGCCCGACCGGCCGGTCTCCCCCTACAACCTCGTCACCCCAAAGGGGCTGGCGATGATCGAGGCCGAGCTCGCACGCCTGCACATCGACCACGTTCAAGCGCAAGAGGCTGACGACAGGCCGCGGCTTGCCAAGGTCAATCGGGACTTGCGCTATTGGACCTCGCGCCGGGCGACCGCTCAGGTGGCTGAGCCGCCGAGCGACGCCGCCGAGGTCCATTTCGGCTCGACGGTGACGATCGAGCGCGAGGACGGGCGCCGCCAAACCTACCGCATCGTCGGAGAGGACGAGGCGGAGCCGTCCCTCGGCACGCTCTCTTACGTGTCACCCGTGGCGCAGGCGCTGATGGGGAAGCAGGTCGGCGATATCGTGCAAGCCGGCGCCGCGGAAGCCACGATTCTCAAGATCGCTTAGCGGGCTCGTTAGCTGCGCGTCGTGGGCTTGGTCGGCTTCTCCAGCATGAGCTTGCCCTGTCTCTGCACGAGCGCCTTCGCCTTGTTGGCGAGCAGCGAGAGCATCCAGGGGAGCTGCACCTCAAGCCGCACGTGATCGTCGGAGACGTCCACCGTGCCGGTGGTGGACTGCCCGAGCAGGCTTGCGCGGAAATCGACATGATCACCGGCCCACTCGTCCTTGAGCACCATGAACTTCTCGCCGAAGGTCGAGCGCACGTTGCCGAAGCCGGCCTTCAAGCGCTTGACGGCCTCCGCCTTGCCGAGCTTATGGGGGATGGTGACGACGACAGGCTGGGACATCTTCGGGAACCTCTCGCGCGACGCGGGCGCCAAATTCCTACCTCATGTGGGGGAACCGGTGTCTAACTACCAGAGGGGGGCTGGACTTAACCCGCATGGAGCCCCCCGAGCCATGATATGCTTGATTCTGGGATCGGAAGCGCTCCCCTGTGGCGTGAGATTGGGTCGATGTCGCCTCTATGATTGCTATCGGTGCGGCTCTTTTGTTCTCACCGGCAATGCCGAGCCGTACTTCAGGGCAAGCTGGCGGAAGTACCGCTTACGTCGAAAAAGAAAGGGAGATCATGAAAACCAAACCTAAGGCTGCACTCACACCGGCCCAGAAGGGCGCATTGACTCGAAAACGACGCGCGGCGGGTCGCAAGGCCGCGACCACGCGCAAGCGACGTGAAGCGGCTCGCAAGGCCGCAGTGACGCGCGCAAAAAATAAGCGCTGAGCAGCGCGGCCTCCACTCTTTCGTGAGGAGCGTGCGGCGCGCTCATCCCGAAAATGCCAATCCTTTGTCGTGCTGGCTCGCCTGCGGCGGCGAAAGCAGGAGCGGGCACAAAGGCTCTTAGGTCCTTTACGCCCGCTTGCGTGATCGAACGTCGGTGAGCCTGCACGATGCCAAGCCTAGTTCACCGAATGACCGAAGGTGAGCGGGTCGCCGATCTCGGCGAAGGCCCAGACCTGGGCGTCAGCGGTGGCATCGCAGAGATAAGTGCCCGCGCCGGTCTCGATGAAGACGAAATAGCCGGGGATCCAATCTCCCGTCAGCCCGTCTTTGCCACTCCCGACCACATTGCCGGGCCCCTCTGAGAGGGAGGCCTGGCAGGCGCGCTCGGCCACGTCGAGCGGGTCGTGCTCGGGCAGGGTGCCATCATCGGTGGCCTGGTCGATATTGACGAGGTTCGCGCCCGCGCCGTTCAGAAGGTCTCCGGTGATCATGGGGTAGGCGTAGATGTGACCGTCGGTATCGGCGCTGCACAGCCAAAGGTTGGCGTCGGCGTCGGTGAGCCACACGAGGCTCCCGCCACGGCCATCGCCGATGGCAGTGACGACGGTAGCCGGCCCATGCGCGCTGGCGCTCGAGCAGGCCTTGATCGCCGACGCGTGAAGCTCGTCAGCGGCGCCGGCCGGGACCGCCATGCCCGCTGCGAGGGCAAGCGCGGCAAGCCCCGCGCCTAAGGGCAAGTGCTTGAGGTTCATGATCTTTGCTTCCTTTCGCTCCTGAAGGCAGGATTGCCTTGAGGTGATGGCGGTTAGGTGGCGCGCGTCGGCGCAGGCCTTTGTGACCCTCCTCACAAAAGCGGAAGGAAAAGAAGCGGCGCGGGGTGGTGGCCGCGTCGGGCTAAGGCTTGGGCTCTTTGGTATCGACATGGCCGAGGTCGCGATCCGGCGCGACCTGATCCCGCACCATTTGCTTCAGCTCCTTGATCTCGGGAAAGCGTCCTGCATCTTTGCGCGACCAGATCAGCTTGCCGTCGAGCCGCACCTCGAACACGCCGCCGGTGTCGTCGGGGATCAGTGTGACCGAGCCGAGCTCCTCGGCGAAGGTGGACAAGAGCTCCTGCCCCATCCAGGCGGCCCTCAGCAGCCAGTTGCAGAGCCGGCAGTAAGTGATCGCGACGTTTGGGCCAGGCGCCATGGTTCAAGGTCCTGTATCGCTAAGCGAGGAGCAACTGCCCGAGTTTTAGGCATCGAGTTCAGCCCCACAAAAGCCCGGCTTCCGTGTTGAGGCTGATCGAGGTCAGGATCGTTACCGCGGATAGCTTACTCCAAATGACGGCCTGTATCCGAGCTTGTCGCCGTCGCGTGTTCCACCCCTCCGGTCATCGGCTTGTAATGGCATCGTGACTTGTTCGGGGACGCAAATTGCGGGAAAGAGAGACTTATGCGATCCATGATTCGCCCCACGCCTTCCCGCCAGCTCATGGCTGCCGTCGCCGTCACGGCGCTGCTCGTGCTCGCCCCATGGCACCCCACCCAGGCCGACAGCAATCCCTTCGACACCCTTCTCGGCTCATGGCGGGGAAGCGGGCAAATCGAGCTCGATGGCGGCCGGACGGAGCGTGTCAAATGCAATGCCTACTATACCGGCGGCGGATCGCAGCTCGGCATGGCCATTCGCTGTCAGAGCGAGACGTCCAACGTCGAGATCAGGAGCAAGCTGAGCCAAAGTGGAGGCCGCGTCACCGGCACGTGGGAAGAGCGCACCTACAATGCGGAGGGCAGCGCCACCGGACAGGCCACCAGCGACAAGATGAGCCTGCAGATCAGCGGCGGTGTGACGGGGACCATGTCGGTATCCTATAGCGGCTCGCGCCAAAGCGTTGCGATCGCGACGCAAGGCATTGCCCTGAAAAGCGTGACGATCGACCTGACGCGAAGCTAGGGCATGATCTTAGAAAAGTGGGAACCGGTTAGATCCTGCTCAAACAAAAAGCTAGAGCGCTCGCGGTTCAATCTCAGTCAATAGCGCTCTAGTCCGCCATTCTTAGGCCTCTTGGCTGAGCCTGTAATAAGGCCGGAGGAGCTTTTGTCATGGGCGAGATTTTGCTGACAAGTGAGTTGAAGGGCGAGCGGCTGGAGCTTTCTGCCGGCGGCTCGTGGACCGCCACCCATGCAAGCGAGCTGGAGGCGCTCGTCGATGGTGTGGCCGGCGAGGCCGCCAAGGCAAGCAACGTGTCGATCGACATGGCCGGGGTGCGCGAGTTCGACACCTTCGGTGCTTGGCTGTTGGAACGCCTCACCCGCGAGTGGACCGCATCCGGCCGGGAGACCGTCATTCTCGGGCTTCCCGAGCATGACCGGGGCTTGCTCGACGAGATGCACGGCGTCAACCGCCAGCCTCCCACTGCCATCGCCGGTGAGAACAGAATTGTCGCCGGCCTTGCGGCGATCGGCCGGGCCGGCGCCGGGGCCGGCCACGGTGTTATGGTCTTTGCCGATATGCTCGGCGCCCTTGGCGTGGCGACCGTGCGCTTGGCTCTACGCCCGCGTGAATTCAGGTTCACCTCCACCGTCCATCAGCTCGACCGCGTTGCTTGGCAGGCCGTGCCCATCATCATGCTCATCACCTTCCTGATTGGGGGGATCATCGCCCAACAAGGGATCTTTCACTTCCGCAAGTTCGGCGCCGAGCTTTACGCCGTCGACCTGGTCGGCATCCTGATCCTGCGCGAGATCGGCGTGCTGATCGTGGCCATAATGGTCGCCGGGCGCTCGGGCAGCTCCTACACGGCCGAGCTTGGCTCGATGAAGATGCGGGAGGAGATCGACGCTCTGCGCACCATGGGGTTCGATCCTGTCGAGGTGCTCATCCTGCCGCGCATCGTCGTGTTGATCATCGCCCTTCCCGTACTCACCTTCTTAGGCTCGATGGCGGCGCTTTACGGTGGCGGCTTGGTGGCCTGGCTCTATGGCGGCATGAGCCCCGACATCTACATCTCACGCCTGACCGAGGCGATTTCGTTGACCCATTTCAAGGTGGGCATGATCAAGGCACCCTTTATGGGGCTGGTCATTGGGATCGTGGCCTGCTCTGAGGGACTGAGGGTGAAGGGCAGCGCCGAGTCGCTCGGCCTGCAGACCACGAAGTCGGTGGTGGAATCGATCTTCCTCGTAATCGTGCTCGACGGCCTGTTCGCCATCTTCTTTGCATCGATCGGAATGTGACGCCGATGGCTGACGATGCCGTGATCAAAGTGCGCGACCTCGTGGTCGGCTTTGGCGACCAGATCGTGCTCGACCATCTGTCGCTCGACGTGCGCGGCGGCGAGATCCTCGGGCTGGTGGGCGGCTCCGGCAGCGGCAAATCGGTGCTCTTGCGCACCATCATCGGACTGCTGCCGAAGCGCCATGGTTCGATCGAGGTGCTTGGCGTCGATCTTGACGAGGCGAATGAGCAGGAGCGGCGTGCGCTCGAACGCCGCTGGGGCGTCTTGTTCCAGCAGGGCGCGCTGTTCTCCTCTCTCACCGTTCGCCAAAACGTGCAATTCCCCATGCGCGAAAATCTCGGCCTCTCGCCGAGGCTGCTCGACGAGATGGCCTTGGCCAAGCTGGAAATGGTCGGGCTCACCTCTCAGGACGCCGACAAGTTTCCCTCCGAGCTGTCAGGCGGCATGACCAAGCGCGTGGCGCTCGCCCGCGCCCTCGCGCTCGACCCCGAGATCGTCTTTCTCGACGAGCCCACCTCGGGGCTCGATCCGATCTCGGCGGGCGATTTCGACGAACTGATCCGCACGCTGCAGCAGACGCTGGAGATCACTGTCTTCATGGTGACCCACGACCTGGAAAGTCTCTATACCGCTTGCGACCGTGTTGCGGCCCTGGCTGATGGCAAAGTGGTGGCAGAAGGTCCGATCACAGCCATGCTCGAATCCGAGCATCCCTGGGTGAAGACCTATTTCCAAGGCAAACGCGGCGCGATGCTGGCCGACCAGCGGATGAGCGCTTGAGAAGCGAGGGACTTGATCGATGGAAACGCGCGCCCGCTATGCCTTGATCGGACTGTTCATGCTCGCCGTCATCCTGGCGAGCTTCGGCTTCGTCTATTGGCTGGAGAACAAGGGCGGCTTTACGCAGCGGGCGAACTATCAGATCCGCTTCGAGGGCTCCGTGTCTGGGCTGCTTGTTGGCTCGACGGTCCTGTTCAACGGCATCAAGGTTGGCGAGGTCACCGATCTTGCGCTCAATCCCGAGCAGCCCCAGCAGGTGATCGCGACGGTGGCCGTGGATCGCGGCACGCCCATCCGGACCGACACGCAAGTCAGCATCGAGACTCAAGGGCTAACCGGCGGTGCGGCGGTGGCGATGACGGGCGTCAGCGCGGGGTCTCCCGTTGCGCCTGGCGAGGGAGCAGCACTCCCAGTCCTAATTGCCAAGGCTGGAGCCGGCCAGGATTGGACCCAGGCGGCGCGCGACGCCTTCCAGCACATCGATGGGATTCTTTCGGACAATTCGCAATCGCTGCACGACACCATCGCCAATATCGACACGTTCTCCGACGTGCTTGCACGCAATTCCGACAAGGTCGACGGAATCCTGGCCGGTCTCGAGCGCATGACCGGCGGCACGACCAGCCAAGCCGAGATACCGGTCTACGATCTCGTGGCGGCGAGCATGGTCCCTCCGCCGCCCACGGAAGCGCCGTCCTGGCTGCTCGTGGTCCCTGAGCCGACCACGCTGATGGGATTCAACACCGACAAGATTCTGCTCCAGCCGGCGACGGGCGAGAGCGTGCCGGTGCCCAATGCCAAGTGGAGCGACAACCTGCCGGTCCTGTTCCAGGAGAAGGTGATCCAGAGCTTCGAGAATGCGGGCTATGCGCGGTCGATCAGCCGCACGCGAGAAGGGGTCACCGGCGACTACCAGCTCCTGATCGACATTCGGCGCTTCCACGTCTCGACGTCGTCGGAGCCAATGGCGGAGATCGATTTTGTGGCCAAGATCCTCGGTCAGGACGGGAAGATCATCGGCGCGCAAAGCTTTCAGGCCAAAGCGCCGGCCAAGGGGACTGACGCGCAAGCCTATGTCACAGCCCTTGACGACGCCTTCGGCAACGTCATAAGCGAGCTCCTCCCCTGGACCACCGATGCCATAGGCGCCGAGCCCCCGCTTCGCCGCTCCTAATGCAACAAAGATCAAACCGTGGGCACCCCTGACAACAAATTGCGAGGCGAGATGGTCCGTTCGATAGCTCTTCTGTTGTGTAGCTCTGCCTTCTTGGTCGGCCTCTCGTCCGCTGCTCTGTCTGCCGACTCCGACTACTCGAAGGCGTTGCAGCAAAAAAAGCAGATCGAGCAGATGACGGGGGGAAAGGGCGAGGCCGCACCTGAGCCGGCGCAAGCAGCGCCGGCGTCGAACGCCCTTCACCTCGATGCGCCGATGCGCAAAGCCGGTTGGTGGGAGTTTGCGGCGGTCACGCAGTCCGGGACGGCCATCGGCAAACAGAATCTCTGCATCGGCGAGGCCTCGGAGAAGGTCTATTCCGCCTTCGACCAGATCACCGGTGAGGCAATGACGGGAATTCCGTGCACGAAGCGGGACTTCCAACAGAACGCGGAGGGCTGGGCCTTCGCGACGACGTGCAGTCCCGGCAACCTGCCGGGCATGGGCGATCTCACCATGAACGCCACAGGGACGATTACGGGCGACATCGCCACTCAATACGAAGTGCATCAGACCGTCACGTCGGCCGGAACGACCACGGCGGGTTCCATCCAGGCAGCGTTGAAGGGGCCTTGTCCCGAGGAACGGAAGGAAGGCGATCTCGTCGACGAAAGCGGCGACTTCCTGGTCAACATGATTGGGCCGTAGCGCGCGGCCGAGCTGATCAAGTTCGCTGCATCGAATCCTCTTCTGTCGCCCGATCAGGCCGCCTGCTTCTCGAGCTCAGGCGACCATTTGCCTATGGATGCGAGCCCGTTCATCGCTGCGCGATGGGCAAAGGCCCGTTGCGCCGCGCCTGCGTTCTCGACCTTGCCGGACCATGCCTTCTGCGGCGCCGCCTGCAACGCGCGGCTATAGGAGAAGGTGAGTTTCCAGGGTCCGCCGCCCAGCCTGTTCATGGCGTTGAGGCGCGCCGTCGCATCGATGTCCGTCTGGCCGCCTGAGAGAAAGGCGACCCCCGGCACTGCCGCCGGCACGCACTCTTTCAGCAGCCGCAAGGTCTTCTCGGCGACCTCGTCGACCGAGGCCTGCTTGGCGCTTTTCTTCCCGGGCACCACCATATTGGGCTTGAGCACCATGCCTTCGAGCTTCACCCGCGCGACGTAGAGCTCCTGAAAGAGGGTCTTCAGCGCGAGCTCGGTGACCTCGTGGCAGCGGCCGATATCGTGGTCGCCGTCCATCAGCACCTCCGGCTCCACGATCGGCACGAGGGTCTCGTCCTGGCAGAGCGCGGCATAGCGGGCGAGCGCGTGGGCATTGGCCTTGATGCAGCTATAGCTCGGGATGCCGGGGCCGATTTCGATCACCGCGCGCCATTTGCAGAACTTGGCGCCTAGGTCGCGATACTCGATCAACCGCTCGCGCAAGCCGTCGAGACCCTCGGTGACGACCTCGCCGGGACAGAACGGCAGGGGCTTGACACCCTTGTCCACCTTGATGCCCGGGAAGGTGCCGGCCTGCTCGATGACCTTGACCAGGGGCGTCCCGTCCTTGGCCTTCTGCCTGATCGTCTCGTCGAATAGGATCACGCCCGAGATGTTGGCCATGCCTTTCGAGCGGAACAGGAGCTCGCGATAGTCGCGCCGGTTCTCCTCGGTGGATTCGACGCCGATCGCCTCGAAGCGCTTCTTCACCGTCCCTGCCGATTCGTCCGCCGCGAGGACGCCCTTCCCCGGCGCGACCATGGCGTTTGCCACTCTGTTCAGCTCGGCCAGATCCATCATGCTCTCCGCTCCTCAAGACCGCGTCACGTAGCGCCGGGCCCATGCCGGTAGCCGGGCCTATTTACGAAAGCCAAGATCAACGCTCAAGGGGCAGAACTCGTTGCGGCTCAAGAGAGTTGGGGGCAAATGCCCGACCATCCGCGGCGGCGTCTTCTTCCACGGATAGCCAGCCTGCGCGAGCCTGAAGCCGAGATCGTAAAGCTTCGTCATATAGACGGGGTCGGAGGCTTGCGTGCTGGTGTCGATAAAATCGCCCGGTATGTGACCGAGGTTGTAATCCATGCCGTTTTTCTTGTCGGCACCAGGAAGACTTCGCGTGTCGCCCCGCCGTCAACATGCATCTCGTCATAAACACCGCCGTCAGCGTCTACCTTGATGAAGCCTGGCGGAAAAACGGCCGGGAACGCCGCCGAGGAGAGCAGCACAGTGCGGAACACCTCAAGCGCCTCGGGGCGGCCGCTCGCTGCAATCGCCCCCATGTCCCAGATGACCGGGCGCTCGGCGTCGAGATTGGTGGTGCCGATCAGGAGGCGGCGCCCCTAGAGATGCTCGGCTGCCACCTCCCTGAGGAATTCGTCGGTGACGTAGTGGCCGACTACCTTGGCGAGCGGCGCATTGCTCGCCAGCGAATCTCCGCCGAGCAGGCCCCTGATGGGCTGCGCGATAGCGATGTCCTTGCTGTCGGACTCGGTGAAGACCTGCTTTAGGGCGCCGTCGTAGCGGGGCCCGAGAAAGGCAAACGGCGCGGTCAGTGCGCCGGTCGAGACGCCAGTGACAATATCGAATTCGGGCCGCTT
>DASYIU010000090.1:0-10359 GCA_035997285.1 Methyloceanibacter sp.
CGTGCCAGTGGAGGAGCCGTCCACAGCATCAAAAGCGGAAAGCGCAGACGGCACTTTCCGATGGTCGGATTTTGATTTCTGAATCAGTCGGTGTCGGTTCTGAGGAGGCCGGCAGCGCTGGCGGATGCGGGCGCCTGGATCGTCTTGGCCTTGTCCGTCGTGCCGCTCTTGGCGGCCTGAGCAGGCATCGCTGCTTGGACTTGCGCTTGGGTGGCCCTGACGGGGGTGATGAGCGTCGGCGTGCCCGCCATCTTCTCGGGCTTGGCCTCGGCCGCAGGCGTTGCAGCCTGGGCCGTTGCCGGCGTTGCGGCAGAAGCGGCGGCTTGCTTGACCGCCTTGGACGTTTCGATCTCCTCAACCGGCTTCACGACTTGAAGCTTGGGCTCCAGGCTGGCGGTCGCGGCCGGGGTCTTGGCCTTGGCCTCGTGGGCGGCAAAGGGCTGCCAGTCATCGCCTGCCGACCCATCGTTGGCCGGGGCCTCGCGCTTGGCCGAGGCGAGCCGCGTCGAGCTTGGCAGCATGTTGCGTAGATAGGACATGCTGGACTTGGCCTCGGTGTCCGTCATGTCGACCGAGGCAACCTTGCGCGCCTCGTCGAACTTGCCCTGGAGGCCGAGCACCAGTGCGAGGTTCTGCCGCACGCGCTTGTCCTCTTGGCCGCTCGCCACCGCCTTGCGCAAGAGCGCCTCTGACTTGTCGGCCTTGCCGTCGAGCGCGTAGGAGAGCGCAAGATTGTTGATCACTGAGACGGCGTCGGGCTGGACCTGGAGCGCGGCGAGGTAATATTGCTGCGCTTCAGCGTGCTGGCCCAGCTTGGCGTGCAAGGTGCCTTGCGCCGAGAGCGTCTTCCAGTCGCGCACGCCTTGGGCTTCGGCCACTTGCAGCGTGGGTTTGGCGATTTCGAGGTGCCCCATGTCGAGCGCCAGCCTGCCGAGCTCGGCGGCGATCTCGCCGTTGTTCGAATTGGCCCGAAAAGCAGCCGTCAAGATTTCGAGTGACTTGTCGCGCGACCCGATCGCCTTCAGCGCCTTCGCATAGCCAAGCGCCATGCGCGGATCTTGCGGATTCTTGGCGTAGGCCTCGGCCCATTGGGTGGTGGCGCCGACCGCCTCGTTCGCCGACATCTGCGTGTCGTCCGATGAGAAGCCGCTCTTCGAGAAGAACGGCCGCTCGGTCTGGCTGCAAGCGCCGAGCAGGGATGCCGCAGCCGTCGTCGCGAGAAGAGCGAGCACCATGGAGCGGCGCGAGCGGGAAGCGTGAGACATTACTTAAGCAATCCTTACCAAGCGCGAGCGCAGGCTCGGCCTTCCCTGATGGACCGCTGTAATAATGTGGGACAGGCGTCAAAAAAGGATTAACCATAAGCCCCACTCAGCGGTGACACCCGTTGGGGAATCAGGCGCTGGCGTGCTGCTTCACCTCTGACTTGGCGCCCTCTGTCCACTCGGCCATCTCGGGCAAATCGAGAATGGCGCGCGCGTAAGCGGCAGCGGCGCCGTCGTCGCCGAAGCGAGAAAGATCGACGCCATAGGTGCGGAAGCGCGTCGCCACCGGCGCAAACATGGCGTCGGAATTAGAGAAGGCACCGAACAGGAAGGGGCCGCCGTGGCCGAAGCGTGTGCGGGCGTCTTTCCACAGGGCGACGATCCGCCTGATGTCGGTCTCGAGCGCCTCGCCGATCGGCGGGGAAGGGAGCCGCGCCAGCAGATTCATGGACATGTCGTTGCGGAGCGTGACGAAGCCCGAATGCATCTCGGCGGAAATGCTGCGCGCATGCGCGCGCGCCTCCTCGTCCGCGGGCCAAAGGCGATGCTCTCTATGGCGCTCGGCGAGATATTCGAGGATGGCGAGGCTGTCCCACACGATGCCCCCATTCGTCTTCAGCGCCGGCACCTTGCCCGCCGGCGTGTGGCGAAGGATCGCGGCCTTGGATTCGGGTTGCCTGAGCCTGACGCGCTCCTCGGCGAACGGAATGCCGCAATGGGCGAGCGCCAACCAGGGCCTGAGGCTCCATGAGGAGAAGTTCTTGTCGCCGATCACGAGCGTGTAGCTGGTCGTGGCCATAAAGCCGCCTTCCGCCATTGTCTTGCCGCCGCTCCCCTGCCATTAATGCGCGGCCCCATCAAGTCTCGAATTCCCGATCGATGCCCAAGAAAGCGATGACGCTTGAGACGACGCGCCGCGGACTGGAAGAGTTGCTTCTTCCCGCCGGCGCCGACGCCATTCCGGTCAGGCTCATCGCCTCTGACGATGACGCCGCCCTTGCGAGCTTGAGCGAGGCGGAGCGGGCATGGGTCGAGGCACAAGGCTGGACCCCTAAGCTTGGCTCCGTGCTGGTCTTGCCCGATGGCCATGGCGGCATCGGCGGCGTTCTGCTTGGGACCGGCGGGGAGGACTGGGCCTCGCACTCGCCGCTTCTGACCGGGGTGTTGCCGGGAGAGCTTCCTCCTGGCGACTATCGTCTGGCCTCCGCCCTTCCCGATCCCGAGCTTGCCGCGCTCGGCTTCCTCGCCGGAAGCTACCGCTTCACGCGCTACAAGACCGCAAACGGACCGAAACCGAAGCGCCTCGTGCTGCCCGAGGGTGCGAGCAAGGACGAGGTCCTGGCGCTGGCCGAGGCGCTGTATTTCGGCCGCGATCTTATCAACACGCCGGCCAACGATCTCGGCCCTGCCGAGCTTGAGACCGCCGCGCGCGAGCTTGCCAACGAGTTTGGGGGAAGCGTCAAGGTGACGGAGGGCTCAGGACTCCTGTCCGACAACCTCCCCATGATCCACGCCGTGGGCCGGGCGAGCGATCGGGCGCCGCGGTTGATCGATCTCCACTGGGGGTCTGAGCACGCCGTTAAAGTGACGGTCGTCGGCAAGGGCATCTCCTTCGACACCGGTGGCCTCGACATCAAGCCGGGAAGCGCCATGGGTCTGATGAAGAAGGACATGGGCGGGGCGGCTTCGGCGCTGGCCTTTGCACTCCTTGTCATGCGGGCAAAGCTGCCGATGCGGCTCCGTGTGCTGATCCCCGCCGCCGAGAACAGCATCGCTGGCAACGCCTTCAGGCCAGGCGACGTGCTGACGAGCCGGAACGGCATGACGGTGGAGATCGGCAACACCGACGCCGAAGGCCGGCTCGTGCTTGCCGACGCCATCAGCCTCGCCGAGGAGGAGGCGCCGAACTACCTCATCACCATCGCCACCTTGACCGGGGCGGCGCGGGTGGCGCTCGGGCCCGATCTGCCGCCGCTTTATACCGATGACGAGGCGTTCGCTTCGGGCCTGTTGGCTGCGGGCCGCGCCACTGGCGATCCGCTGTGGCGCATGCCGTTCTGGGCGCCTTACGACAAGCTGCTCAAGAGCTCGATCGCCGACGTGAACCACATCGCGGAAGGCCCGTTCGCGGGCTCGGTGATCGCGGCGCTGTTCCTGAAGCGCTTCGTGCAGGATTCGAAGCGCTTCGCTCATCTCGACATTTTCGGCTGGGTCCCGCGCGAGCAGCCGGGACGCCCGCAAGGCGGCGAGCCGCAAGCAGCCCGGGCGCTCTACCAGTTCTTCCGCCAGGAGCTCGGCACGTCGTGATCGACGGCGTCTTGCCCGATCCGCGCCGCCACGCTTATCGGCGGGACCTTGCGGCCGAGTCATTGCGCGGCCTGATCGAGGCCGAACGTTATGTGCGGGGCGAGCCCCGCCAGGTGAGCGGCCCCGCGTTGCCCTTGCGCCGGGAGCCGCGCTTCGACGCCACCCTCGACACCGAGGCGTTGCTGGGCGAGACCGTCACCCTCTACGCCGAGAGCGAAGGCTGGGCTTGGGTGCAGCTCTCCCGCGACTTCTATGTCGGCTACATGCCGAGCGAGGGCCTGACCCGTGCTCTCATAGCGCCCACCCATCGGGTCTCCGCGCTGCGGACCTATGTCTACCCGCAACCTGATGGCAAGGTGCCTCCGCTTGCTCTGCTGAGCCTGAACGCGTTCGTCTCCGTTGCGAGGGAAGAGGGCAAGTTCCTTGCTCTCGCCGGCGGAGGCTATGTCTTTGCCCGCCACACTGTGCCTCTCGGCGAGGTTGCCCCCGATTACGTCGCCGTGGCCGAGGCGTTTGTCGGCACGCCCTATCTTTGGGGGGGCCGCACCAGTGTCGGTGTCGATTGCTCGGGGCTGGTGCAGCTCGCCGTCGAGGCAGCCGGGATGACCGCGCCACGCGATGCCGACATGCAGGCGGCCGAGCTCGGAAGCCCGATCGACTGGCAGGGTGGCGGCACGCTCCGCCGTGGCGACCTTGTGTTCTGGGAGGGGCATGTCGGCATCATGACGAGCCTCACGCAGCTGCTCCACGCCAACGCCTATCACATGGCGGTCGAGGTCGAGCCCTTGGCCGAGGCCAGAGCCCGCATCACGGCGGCAGGCTACGAGGTGATGTGTGTGCGGCGGCTGCCGCGCATGCGCTGACGGCGCTACCGCTGTTCAGGTCGAGACCACGCCACCGCGCGTCGCCTCGAGCTCGAAGGCCGCCGCGAGCAGGGCCTTGGTGTAGTCGGTCTTGGGCTTGGCGAACACCGTCTGGGCCGAGCCTTGCTCCACCACCTTGCCGTAGCGGAGCACGATGATCGAGTTGGCGAGCGCGCGGACGACCTTCAGGTCGTGGCTGATGAAAAGATAAGCGAGCTTGTGACGCCGCTGCAGGTCGCGCAGGAGATCGACGATCTGCGCCTGCACCGACACGTCGAGCGCCGATGTCGGCTCATCGAGAATGAGGAATTGCGGCTCGAGCACGAGCGCGCGGGCAATGGCGATGCGCTGGCGCTGGCCGCCCGAGAATTCGTGGGGGTAGCGGTCGCGCAACGCAGGGTCGAGGCCGACCTCTTTCAGCGCGCGTGAGACGCGCGCCATCCGTTCCGCCTCGCTAAGCCCGGGAGCCTGGATCTGAAGGCCTTCTTCGATGATCTGCCCGATCGAAAGGCGGGGCGAGAGCGAGCCGTAAGGGTCCTGGAACACGATCTGCATGTGGCGCCGGAGCGGCCGCATGCGCTTGGAATCGTAGCCGTCGATGCGGTTTCCAAGATAGACGATGGGGCCCTCGCTCGACACGAGGCGCAGCAGGGCAAGTCCGAGCGTCGTCTTGCCCGAGCCCGACTCCCCCACGACACCGAGCGTCTGGCCTTCCTTGACGGCAAGGTCGATGCCGTCGACGGCCTTGATGTAACCGACCGTGTGCCGCAGGAAGCCGCGCTTGATGGGGAACCACACGCGCAAATCCTTGGTCTCGAGGATGATTTTGGCCTTGGCATTGGCAGGCGGCGGCGAGCCCTTGGGTTCTGAGGCGAGCAGATGCTTGGTGTAGGGATGCTGCGGGGAGGCGAAAATGTCCCGCGTGGCGCCCCGCTCGACGATCTCGCCATTGTTCATGACGCAGACCCGGTCGGCCATCTTGCGCACGATGCCGAGATCGTGGGTGATGAGCAGCATGGCCATGTTGAACTCGGCCTTGAGCTTCGCCAACAGATCGAGAATTTGCGCCTGGATAGTGACGTCGAGCGCCGTGGTCGGCTCGTCGGCGATGAGCAGGTCCGGCTCGTTGGCGAGCGCCATGGCGATCATCACCCTTTGCCGCTGCCCGCCCGAGAGCTGGTGCGGATAGGAGGCAAGGCGCCCTTTGGGGTCGTCGATGCCGACTCTGTCCAGGAGGTCGAGCACGCGCTCCCGCGCCGCCCGGTCGGAAAGTCCACGGTGGATCTTCAACACCTCGCCCACCTGCTGTTCGATGGTGTGCAGCGGGTTGAGCGAGGTCATCGGCTCCTGGAAGATCATCGAGATCTTGTTGCCGCGCACCTGGCGCAGCGCGCTCGCCGGAAGCGCGAGCAGATTCTCGCCTTTGAACAGGATCTTGCCGGAGGGATGGGAGGCAGAAGGGTAGGGGAGGAGCCTGAGGATGGAGAGCGCCGTCACCGTCTTGCCCGAGCCCGACTCGCCGACCAGCGCCACGGTCTCGGCGTTGCCGATGTCGAAGGACACGTGGCGGACGGCTTGGGTGAGGTTGCCGCCGCCGCGGAAGTCCACGGACAGATCATCGACCGAGATGAGGGGACGTTGGGCCCCTGCGTTGTGCCCATTTTTGGACTCAATGGAGCTGCTCACCCTTTGTCTCCTGCGTCGGCGCATTCGCTGCGCTCGATCTCGATGGTGGCGTGATCCAAGCCGAAGCGCTCCTTGAGCCGCGCCTTGATCGGTCGCACGATGCGGTCCGCATCCTCGCGCTCGCCGATGCAGGCATGCAGCGTCACCATGCGGCGGGACTGCGTGATCGACCACACATGCACGTGGTGGACGCCCTCGACGCCTTTGACATTGGCAATCAGCTCCGGCGGAATCGCGCGCGTATCGAGCTCGCCCGGCGCGCCTTCGAGCAGAATGTGCCCGGCCTCCCCCACCACCTGCCAGCCGCTCCTGACGATGATGGCGGCGACCACAAGTGAGAGGAGCGGGTCGATCGGCGTCCAGCCGGTGAGCAGGATCACGCCGCCGGCGATGAGCGCGGCCACCGAGCCGAACAGGTCGCCGAGCACGTGGATGGCGGCGCCGCGGACGTTGAGATTGTCGCGATCTGCCCCCTGAAGCAGCACGAAGGCGGCGACATTCACGAGAAGTCCGATGGCTGCAATGACGACCATGATGCCGCCGGAGACCTCAGGCGTCGACATGAGCCGCTCGGCTGCCTCGTAGACGATCCATGCGGCGATGGCGAACAAGGCCAGCCCGTTGGCAAACGCGACCAGCACCTGGAAGCGGTCGAAGCCATAGGTGCGCATCCAGTCGGCAGGCCGGCGCGATAGCCTGAAGCCGAACCAAGCCAGTGAAAGCGAGGCGAAGTCGGTCAGCATGTGACCGGCGTCGGCCAGAAGCGCAAGCGAGCCTGCGGCGACGCCGCCGGCGAGCTCGGCAAACATGAAGGCGCCGGTGAGCAGCGCGGCAAGCCCCATGCGCCGCTCGTTGTTGGCATCAACATTGCCGTGACCGTGGCCGGCGTGGCTATGATTATGGGAATGCGATCCGTGCATCTTGTCTCACACTAGGCTCTTGCGCGGGTCGAGCGCGTCGCGCACCGCCTCGCCCACGAAGATGAGAAGGCTGAGCATCGCGGCGATGACGAAGAAGGCGGTCAAGCCCAGCCATGGTGCCTGCAGATTGTCCTTGCCTTGCGCCAGCAGCTCACCCAGCGAGGGCGACCCCGGCGGTAGCCCAAACCCTAGGAAGTCCAGCGAGGTAAGGGTGGTGATCGAGCCGTTCAAGATGAACGGCATGAAGGTCAGCGTCGCCACCATGGCGTTGGGCAGGAGATGCTTGAAGATGATCCTGACATTGGAGAGGCCGAGCGCGCGCGCCGCGGTGATGTACTCGAAATTGCGGGCGCGCAGGAACTCGGCGCGCACCACCCCGACGAGGGCCACCCACGAGAAGGCGAGCAGGATGCCGAGCAGGATCCAGAAATTCGGCTCGATCACGGCGGCCACGATGATCAGCAGATAGAGCTGTGGCACGCTCGTCCAGATCTCGATGAAGCGCTGGAACAGAAGGTCGGTCCAGCCGCCGAAATAGCCCTGCACCGCGCCGGCGGCGACCCCGATCAGCGAGGAGAACAGCGTCAAGACTAGGCCGAACAGGACCGAGAGGCGAAAGCCGTAGATGATGCGGGCGATGACGTCGCGGCCCTGGTCGTCGGTCCCGAGCCAATTCCATTCGAGATCGGCGTCGCAGGGGTGGAAGCCGCGCTCCACGGCGAGCTTGCAATCCTCTTCGGTGAGGAGCCAGGTCGGCTTGACCGGAAAGGCCATGGGCGGATTCTTGTTCTGGGTGTTGTAGGAGAAGCGGATGGGGGGCCACAGCATCCACCCGCCGCCATCTTCCATCATCCGCTTGACGGCGGGATCGCGATAGTCGGCTTCGGTCTCGAAGACGCCGCCGAACGCCGTCTCCGGATAGGACCTGAAGATTGGCACGTAGTACTCGCCCTTGTACTCGACGAGGATCGGCTTGTCGTTGGCGACGAACTCGGCGAACAGGCTGATGCCGAACAAGGCGAGGAAGATCCACAACGACCAATAGCCGCGCCGATTGGCCTTGAAGGCCTCCCAGCGCCGCCGCTGCAACACTGAGAGCCAAGGCCTCGGTGTCGGCAGTCCCTGTGCCGTAACCTCCTCGACTATGGCGATGTCGGTCGGCGCATCCATGGGGGCTAAACCTCGCGCGTCTCGAAATCGATGCGCGGATCGACCCAGGTATAGGTGAGGTCGGAGATGAGATTGATGACGAGGCCGAGCAGCGAGAAGATGTAGACGGTAGCGAACACCACGGGATAGTCGCGGTTCACCACGGATTCGAAGCCGAGCAGCCCTAGCCCTTCCAGGGAGAAGATCGTCTCGATCAGCAGCGAGCCCGCGAAGAAGGCGCCGATGAAGGCGCCGGGGAAACCGGCGATGACGATCAGCATGGCGTTTCGGAACACGTGCCCGTAAAGCACCTGATGCTCGGTGAGCCCCTTGGCCCGCGCCGTCGTCACATATTGCTTCCTGATCTCCTCCAGGAACGAGTTCTTGGTGAGGAAGGTGGTGGTGGCGAAAGCCGACAGCGCCATGGCGATCATCGGCAGCACGAGGTGCCAGAGATAGTCGAGGATCTTCGAATACCAGGGAAGCTCGTGCCAATTCTCCGAGATGAGCCCGCGCAACGGGAAGATCTGTACGAAGGAGCCGCCGGCCAGGAGCACGATGAGAAACACCGCCACGAGAAACCCGGGGATGGCGTAGCCGACGACGACCACCGTGCTCGTCCACACGTCGAAGCGCGAGCCGTCGCGCACTGCCTTGCGAATGCCGAGCGGGATCGAAATGGCGTAGGAAAGGAGCGTCATCCATAGACCGAGCGAGATTGAGACCGGCAGCCTCTGGGCGATAAGCTTGAGCACGCTCGTGTCGCGGAAGTAGCTCTCACCGAAGTCGAACAGGAGATAGTTCTTGATCATCATGCCGAAGCGCACATAAGCCGGCTTGTCGAAGCCGAACTGCTTCTCGAGGCTCTTGATGAACTCGGGGTCCAACCCTTGCGCGCCGCGATATTTGGACGGCGCCGACACGTCCCCTGGAATGCCGCCTTGACCGGGGCGGCCGGTGAAGTCTCCGCCTCCGCCGCTGAACTGGGCGGTGGCGCCGGGGTCGGTCCCCGTGAGTTGGGCGATCAGGCGCTCGACCGGGCCGCCCGGCGCGAACTGCACGATGACGAAGGTCACCAGCATGATGCCGAGCATGGTGGGGATGATGAGCAGGATGCGGCGTAGAATATAAGCAGTCATTGCGGTCGCGTCGGCCTTCTCAATCGCAGGACAAAGAAACCCGCCAGCACGAGCCCGATCAGGGCGGCGATCATCAGAAGCGGGCGCCGCGAGCTGGAATGAGCCGGAGCATTAGCACCGGTCGCTGCGTTTGACGCCAGTTTTGCAGCTTTGGCCTCGTCATACCACCACGTATCGAGGATGCCGCGGTCGAAGCGCGGCTTGGTCGCAGGCCGCGAGAACTTGTCCCAATAGGCGATGTCGTAAAAGGCCTTGTACCAATGCGGCACCCAATAATGGCCGGCCCTGAGCACCCGATCCAGTGCGCGGGCAGCCGTGTTGAGCTCCTCGCGGCTCTTGGCGGCGATAACCCGCTCGACCAGCGCGTCGACGGCAGGGTCTGAGATGCCGGCGAGATTGAGCGATCCGTCCATCGTCGCCGCGGCTGAGCCGAAATAGCTCCTGAGCTCGACACCCGGCGTGTTGCGCATGGAGTAGCGCTCGGTGGTGATGTCGAAGTCGAAGTTCTTGAGGCGCTGCTGATATTGCGCGGGGTCGACCATGCGAATCTTGGCGTCGATGCCGAGCAGCTTGAGATTTTTCACGTAAGGCGCGGTCAGCCGCTCGAAGGCGGCCTCGAAACTCAGAATCTCGAGCTTGAGCGGTTCGCCCTTGGCGTTGACGCGGACGCCGCTCTTGACGGTCCAGCCGGCCTCATCGAGGAGCTTGCCGGCCTCTTGCAGCAGCTTGCGGTCCTGTCCTGAGCCGTCGCTCTTGGCGGGGAGATAGGCGGCCCCAAGCGCCTCGTCCGAAACTGGAGCGCCGAGACCTGTCAGCAGCGTCCGCTCAGCCTCTGACGGCTCGCCCACCGCCTTCATCGGCGAGTTCTCGAAGAAGCTCTCGGTGCGGTCATAGAGCCCGTAGAAGACGTTGCGGTTGGTCCATTCGAAATCGAAGGCGAGGTCGAGCGCCTTTCGCACCAGCGGATCCTTCAGCTGCTCGCGACGCGTGTTGAGGAAGTAGCCTTGCGTGCCTGACGGGGTCTCGTCGG